>JAXIPK010000105.1:0-17216 GCA_045402975.1 Acidobacteriota bacterium | reverse complement strand
GGTGCCGCTGCGCTCGGCGTAGATGAGCGTGGGCTTCTCCTGCGACACCCACTCCAGGCTCTGCGCGGAAAAGCTCGCGTGCGCTTCGACGCCTTGGGCCGCGAGTTGAGCGGGGAGCGAATCGTCGGCTGGGCCGGGCGGAATCGCCCAGCGCGCCTGCTGCACGTGGCACGGTACCTGGCGAGACTCGGCCCGCAGCCATTGCAACTGATAGGAAACGGGCGACGGATCTACTTTCAGCTCCGCGGCCGGTCCGACGGGATCGCTCTCTGTCCCGGAGAAGCCTCCCGTCTGTGCCCAGCGCAGCCAGGTTGTCAGCCACGCGGGAGCCGACTCGCCAAGGGGCATCGCCGGCAGCTCACTCACCGCGCCGCTGAACTCCTGCCCGTCCAGGCGCTTCATCCAATCGAGGCCCATCTGCAGCACGCGCTCCACCCCGGCATCGGCGCGCTCGGGCGGCTCGGTGGTCGGCGGCTCGATTTCGACTTGCGTGAACTTCCACTTCTTGCCGCCGGGCGCTACTGTGTCAGTGGACTGCTCCAGAACAAAACGAAAGCGCCCGATGTAGGCAGTCGTCACCGGCTCGGTTCGCAGCCGGCCCGGCAACGCCATCTCTTCGGCGGAAAGTGTCTCCAATCGGAAAACCTGCTCGACGCGATAGCGAGCCGGCGGCGCCGCGGTCTGCGCTCCTGAAGCCAATGC
This sequence comes from Acidobacteriota bacterium, assembly GCA_045402975.1. Lineage (GTDB taxonomy): Bacteria > Acidobacteriota > Terriglobia > Acidiferrales > 2-02-FULL-67-57 > JACPRL01. The sequence continues at coordinate 16,514 of JAXIPK010000105.1, read as the reverse complement.
AGACCCGAGGAGGACAAGAGCAGCAAAGGCGGGTGGGCGGCGGAGCATCATAGCAACCCTATTGCCCTTCCCCCGCCGGCGGCGCGCTCAGTTGAAATTCCGGACGGGCTAGGCTGCCGGTGACCCGATAGGTGCCGGGAAAAACCTTGGCGGCCACCGGCGCCGGCTCGCGACCAGCGAGCCGAAGCGGAGCCCCGCGTAGGCTCAAGTCCAACCGCCCGTCAAAGCCGACAGTACCGGAAAGCACCAGAGACGCGCCTTCAACAATCATCTGCGCCGCGTTCATCTCAATCTTCTCTTCCCCCACCCGGAACTCGCCCGCCAGGCTCTGCATCGGCGTGACCGAATCAGCGGCACTCGCGCCCGGGCCATAGCCGGCGGCCTGCGCCAGCTCCGCCAGCACATTGACGCGCGTGAGGGTGCCGTGGTTGACGCCGCCGACCACGCGGCCCTGGAGGTTTCGTCGCAGGTCGCGCCCGCGCGCCCCGGCGCTTTCCAGCGCCACTTCCGCCGACACCAGCCCGGTGAAGACATTTCCCAAGTCTGTGCTGTCGTTCAGCAGCTCGGCCACTGCCATCTGCCGGAAGTTCCCGGCGAAGCGGTAGCGCGGCGGTGAGATACGGAAGTCCGACTGGAGATCGCCATCAAAGCGCCCCGCATAGGCGCGGAATCGAAGCCGCTGCAAAGAAAGAAGGCCTTCTTTCCAATCGGCATCGGCTTCCACGCCGGCGAGGCGGAACGGCCCGGCGGCCAGCTCACCGAGGCGAATCTTGCCGACGGCCTTTCCCCGCCCCCAGTCGGGCGCAGGACGCGCGTCGGAGCGCGCCAGACGCTCGAAGAATCCGCGCTGCGCCGGGTTCACCAGGTCGTTCAGGTCCGCCAGCCGGAGTCGCGCACCGGCAAGGGTGAAGTTCCAGGCTTCGCCCGGCCGGCGCCGCTGGGCCGAGATGCTCAAGTTGTTCTCGCCGAGGCGCAAAACCAGCGGCTGTGCCTCGGCGGCTGCGCCTTTCCAGGTCAGGCGCAGCACCGGAATCTCCAGTGGGTGGTTGAACTCTGCCGGTTGCAACCGAGCGTCGCGCAGTTCGAGGCTCCCTTGCCAGCCCGAGTCCGGCCACGGTTCCGGCGCTGCTCCTCTCAAGTGGCCGCGCCATTCCAGGTCGAGCTGTGCCCTGCCCTGCCACTGCGCCCGGCGAAAGAGGTTCCAGCCCAGCGCTTCCACCGTCCGCTCCAGCGGTTCGAGTTGAACTTGCGCGCTCTTCCAGCGCCAGCGAAATGGCAGTTGCGGGTCATCGAGCCGCAGCTCGCCGCTCATCGCCAGAACACTATCGGGGGCAAACCGCAACGTCAGCGGCTCGAGCGACACCCGCCCGCGCTCGTAGCGCAGCCGCAGGTCGCTCAGCTGCACAGGTTGCGCCACGCCGGGCACGCGCAGCGTCACACCGGCTGGAACGGCCAGTGCCCCCTTCCAGTCGGCCAGCGGCCCTGCGATCTGAAGCGTCGCCTGCGCCTCTCCTTCGCAGCGCAGCGCGGAAGAGAAACCGGCCTTGAGCGCGGCCAACTGCGCGGCCAGCTCATCCAGCGACAGCCGGGACGAATTCACTTCCAGCTCCCAGCGTCTATCGCCGAAGGGCTGCTCGATGCGGCCCGCAAGCTGCACTTCGGTCTGACGTCCGCGCGCTATCGCTTGCTCCACCAGCAGAACGTCCTCGCCCGTCAAGCGCCGCAGGTTCACGTCCATCTGCCACCGCGGGCTGCGCGGCGCGGCCAGAAGGTCCCAGCGGCGCAACCCGGCCACACTCAGCGTGCCGCGCGCCGTCCACTCGGCCGGCGTTCCCTCAAACCGCAACTGCCAGGAGGTCGAAGCCGTTACGGGCAACTCGTCGCCGGTGAACAGTGTCCACCACTGCGCCAGCGAGCCGTCGGTCAGTCCGACGTCGAGAAAGAACGGCACGGAGGAAAACTCCGCCGCGCGGCCCGCCTCGCCCTGCAGGCGCAAGCGGCCGGTCTCGCCCAGCCGGCGGTCCACCCGCATGGGCGTCGCCTCGAGGTTGATTTGCCAGCGGCTTTGCGAACGCGGCTCCAGCCGCAGCCGGACATCGCTCAGCGCATAGACCTGCTTGCTGGCGCCGTACTTGACGTTGACTCGCCCCTCGGTGGCCGAAACCGGCGGCGGCTCCACCACCGGCGAGGCTTTGGTCGCCACCAGAAGGGCGGCGACGTTCCAGGCGCCCGAGGGCGCTCGCACCAGGTTGATGGTGGGGCGGAAGAAGTAGAGCTCGGAGCACTCCAGCCGCCACGTCCAGAAAACGCGGCCGGGCAAGCGGCAGTCCACCCGCTCGGCGTAGAGGAACGGCTCGTGGCCGAAGGCCGGGTCGTCGTGGACCAGCACGCCTTCCGCCACCACGCTGGGACGCGGCAGCAAGGTCGCGGTCAGCGAAGCCAGCTCCACCGGACGGCCCAGCTCGCGCTCCAGGGCGCGGTGAACGGGGTCGCGAAACATTTCAAGGTTCAGCAGCAGAGGGAGAGAGAGAACCAGCGCCAGCAGCAGGAAGGCGGCGACCCAGAGTCGTTTCCGACGCAGGGGCACCTGAAAACTACCGGACGAAGTGCAATAGACGGTTCCAACGGGCGCGAGAGGCGAACTGGCTCAGGTTGTCCCAGCCCGGGCCGCGCGTTTCCCGCTCGGATATAGCCGTGCGGCTGGAGGAGTCAAACGACCAATAAATGAGCAGCGGGCGCCCGATGATGTTGCTGCGGTCCACCAGCCCCCAGAACCGGCTGTCGTGGCTGTTGTCGCGGTTGTCACCCATGACGAAATACCTTCCGGGCGGGATGACGACTTCATCCCCGTCCCGGAGGCGGTTCACCTGCTCGTACCACTCTTCGTTCATCCGGTAGTAGTAGCCGCCGGTCTCGGGCGGGGGAAAATTGTCGCCGACGCCAGGTGCCTGCGCGCCCATCCGGTGAATCTTGTAGGTCTCGTCGAGCGGCTCACCGTTGATGAAGACCTGGCGGTCGACGATCTTCAAGTGGTCGCCCGGCAGCCCGATCACCCGTTTGACGAAGTGCGTGTAGGGCGGAAAGGGAAATTTGAAGACAATCACGTCCCCGTGCCGCACCTCGCGGTACGGAAGCACGGGCAGGCTCCGGCCATCGCCATCGGCGAAGACAAACTTGTTCACCAACAGGTGGTCGCCCACCAGCAGGGTATCCTCCATCGACTGGGAGGGAATCTTGAAGGCCTGAACCACAAAAGTGATGCCGAACAGCGCCAGAATGACGGTGACCAGCAGCGAGTCCACGTACTCGCGCAGCGTCCCGGCTTCCGGGGCCTCTTGCTTTTCCTTTCCGTCTCTTTCGTCGCTCATGCCGATCCTGTTCCCACTTCCAGCGGCAACTGGCCGAGGGCGCGCCGGGCCGCCTGCTGTTCGGCCTGCTTTTTCGAAGCCCCTTCGGCGCGGGCTAGGCACTGCGAGCCCGCCCACAGCTCCACCGTAAATATCTTACGATGTTCCGGCCCGCGTGTCTCTACGGTTTCGTAGCGGGCAGCGGGAAGTTTGCGCGCCTGGAGGTACTCCTGCAGCGCCGACTTGTAATCGGCGCGCGCCAGCGGCTCGAGACTGTCCTGGCTCATCTCCTGGAGGACGAACTCCTCGACGAAGCGCCGCGCCACCTCGATGCCGCCATCCAGATACAGCGCCGCCACCAGTCCTTCCAGCGCGTTGGCCAGGATGGCCTGCTTGAAGCGCCCGCCGGTTTTTTCCTCCCCCGGACCCAGACGGAGGTAGCTGCCCAAGTCCAGTTGTTCGGCCACGCGGCGCAGGTGGGAGGCGCTGACCAGGTTGGCTTTGATGCGGCTGAGCTTGCCTTCATTCAGGTCGGGAAAGAGAGCGTAGAGCGCGTGGCTGACGACGAAACCGACGATGGCATCGCCGAGGAATTCGAGCCGCTCGTTGTCAAGCGCGGCGGCGCCGTGCCCGCGACGCGAGCGATGGGTGAGGGCCTGGTCGAGCAGAGCGCCGTGGGCAAAGCGGTGCCCGATGCGCTCTTCCAGAGCCGCGGCCTCGCGGACGTGCGACTTCTCCGTCATGCAGATAGGGCTACGGTTTCTTCTCCGGCTCCGGCGTGGGCGCCGCGCTTCCCAGACTCTGGCGCACGGCGTCGAGCTGCTTCTGGCAGTCGGCAAAACCGCCGCCGCTGGCCTGGCCGCAATGCTGAAGAGCCGATTCCGCCTCCTTCATCTGGCCCTGCCGTTTGTAGGCCAGGCCAAGCCGAAAATAATCCAGCGGCTGGGCTTGGAAACTGGAGGTCTGGATGGCTTTGTTCAGCTCTTCGGCCGCCTGGGCGTTCTCCCCGCGGCGAAGGTGCACGTACCCGAGAATGGCGCGTGACAACGCTTCCATCTGCTGCTGGGCCGCCACGTACTGCTCTTCCGGAACCCCGGGCCGCTTGATGGCGGCAAAGTGCTCGGGGAGAATCTCCAGCGCCCGGCGGCAGTAGGTCTCCGATCGGGTCAGCCTTTCTTTGTAGTCGACCTGCGTCGGCACGGCCGATTCCGCCAGGGAGTCGGCCACCAGAATCATCGAGTAGGCATCCTTGGGGCTGAGCTCAATCGCTTTTTCGCCGTACTCGATGGTCTGAGCGTATTTGTTCTTCTTGCGGTAGGCATCGGCGGCCGCCGCGTAGGCGCGGCCCACCAGCAGGCTGTTCGGGTACTTGGCGAGGAAATCCTGAATCAGACTCAGCCGCTGGTCGAGGTCGGCGGTCTGCATGATCTGCGTGACCGCCGCCATCTCTTCGGGGCTCGGCTGGGTCTGTCCCATGGTGAAGCCCGGCTGCTGCTGTTGCGGCTGCTGCTGCGGTGGCTGTTGCGGTGGCGGCTGCTGTTGCTGCTGCGCGACCGCTGGGACCGCCAGCGCCAGGGCGGCGAGCAGAATCCAGCCGGCTGCTTTGCTCACTGTTTTCATTGGCGTTTTCTCCTCATCCTAATCGATTCCTGCACCAGTGTGACCGGGCTACTGCGGCCCGGGCTTCTCCTCCTGGCCGAAAGGCCGCTCCAGGCCCCGCCGGGCCGCCTGCTCGACCCGCTCGACGCGGGTGTTGAGCGCCAGGGCGGCGCGGTAGTGGGTCAAGGCCCGTTCACGATCCCCCTCAAGATCATAGATGCGTCCAAGGTACACATGCGTCCACGCCGAAAGGTCGGCCGGGGGCTCGCTCTTCAGCACCCGCTCGAAATACTCCTTGGCGTCCCCGCGGTCCTGCTCGGCGCTGGCCACCAGAGCCAGCCCGTAGAGCGCGCCCGAGTCTTCGGGCTTCTCCTGGAGAGCCCGCGCGAATGTGTCCCGAGCCGCCTCAAACTCCCCTGCCTGGAGCAGCCGCTGGCCCTCACTCAGAAGCTGCGTGGTCGCAGCCGAGGGCGAGGGAGTCGGATCGGCAGCGGCCGCTTCGGGCGGGTCGAACTGGATCCGCGCCAGCCGGCTCTGCTCGCGAGCCACGTTGAACCGCGCCAGCAGGTCGGGGAAATAGTAGCGCAACGAGGGCTCCGACTGCTCGTACTGCTCGAGGGCGCCGAAGAAGTGCCGAACAAAGACATAGCCGGAGCGCTCCCGGGCTCCCAGGTCGGCTTCCGCCTCCTCGGGCGCCAGGCGACGCAAGCGCATTTCCATCGCCTGGATCAGACACTCGGTGGCCAGAAGCAACGTGTCTTTGCGGAATTCCACCGGCAGGCGCGGCGCCTGGACGGCGATCGGAAGAATCCGCACCCACGACTTCAACTGGTCGGCGTGCTTGGCCATCAGCGGGTCGAGCACGTAGTGAAGATACTGGTGGCGCGCGGCGGCTAGAAACTCTGCGTGGTGGGGGGGAAGCGCCAGGAAGTAGTGCTCGCCGTAGCTCCGCGCGCTTACCAGGCCGGCGGGAAGCAAGGCATCCACGTAGATGACGTAGACCCGCCCGATGTACTGCTCGCCCGCCGAGCGCAGGTAGGCCCGCGTGTCAAAGAGCATCCGGCTGAGCTGCGGCTGCAACCCCTCGAGCGTGCGCTCGTAGGAGGGACGCACTTCCGCCCACAGGCGCGCCAGCTCCGCCTGCTCATAGAAGGCGCGCAGCAGCGGCTGGAACTCCTGCGCGTCCCAGACGTCGGGCGGAAGCTGGTCACGCGGCAGCGCCCAGCCCCAGTCGGGCGGCGGCCCCAGCACCAGCGCCATCGAGATGTAGGTGCTCAGGAAGCGGAGATTCGGGTTGGGGTACTTTTCCCTGAAGTAGGCGCGCAGCGGCTCGGCGACCTTGGGGTCCAGCCGCGCCAACCTTTCCTCCACCTGCAGCGCCACCGGGTCGCCGGGACTGCCCAGCGTGTGGATCAACCCTCCAGCACGCGCCGCACACAGGACGGCAAAAAGCTGGGGGCTGATGTCGACTGTAACTTCGTAGGTTGTTTGGGCGGAAGCCGGCAGGCCGAGGCCCAGCGCCAGTAGAACCACCACCGGCATCCGGCGCAGGCAACCACGCAGAAATGAGAGCAAAAGGGTCTCGCGTCCTTGAAAGAATTCTGGGGCCTAGCCCATTTTTCAGTCTAACGGAGGGAACTAGATGAGTCAAGGAAGGCGGGCATTCGTCCGCGAACGCGCAGCGTTCACCCTGAGCGCAAGCTCGACTTGTCGGGCCGAAGTCGAAGGGAACCCGCCACCAAGTCTTCCTTTTTCTTGCGAGGCCAACCCTTTAGCCGGGCTTCTAGGGCGCGCGCCTCCGCATAGCTGCGACAACGGTGCGACCACATCAGCCGCAGAGGCACCCTACCCCGTGTGTATCTTGCCCCGTGGCCAGCATTGTGCTTTGCCAGGCGCTTGGCCAGGTCAGTGGCGACACCAACGTAGTAGGTGCCGTCGGCGCAGTGGAGGAGATAGCAGAACCAGCCATTCGACTCGCTCACTACCGTTCGCTCGCTCAGAGCAATCCGGCTTCGCGGGATTGGTGGACGTGGCGGGATTCGAACCCGCGACCTCTTCGATGCCATCGAAGCGCGCTCCCAGCTGCGCCACACGCCCACCGCAGAGGTTTTTCTATTGTCGAGGAAGGCCGACCGGTTTGTCAACGCGCGGCGGCGTACTGCTCGCCGACTACATCGTCGTGGACGCGGAAGAAAAACTCGAGCAGGCGCGGGTCGTACCAGCCACGCTCGGCCTCGCGTTGCATTTGCTCCAGCGTCGCGGCAGGCAAAAGCGGCGGCTTGTACGGGCGGTGGCTCCGCAGCGCGTCGTAAACGTCGGCCAATTGCAGAATCCGCGCCAGCAGTGGGATGGCTTCCCCGCGCAGGCCGTCGGGGTAACCCGACCCGTCCCAGTGCTCGTGGTGCGAGCGGATGATGGGCAGCACGGCGTCGAAAGAGCGCAGCGGGCGGCAAATCTGCTCGCCGATTTCGGCGTGCCGGCGTATCACCACTCGTTCCTCGTCGGTGAGCGGGCCGCCTTTCAGCAGGATGGCATCGGGGATGGCGATCTTGCCGATGTCATGCAAGTAGCCGCCGCGGCGCAGCGCTTCCAGCGCGGGTTCCTCTAGGGCCAGGCGGCGCCCGAGCTCGACGCTGATGCGCGCCAGGCGCTGGCAGTGTCCTTCAGTGTGCGGGTCGCGAGCCTCGACCGCCAGGCCAAGACTGATGAGAACGGTTTCGGCGAACTCCAGCTCATCGGTAAAGCGCTTCAACCGCAGCAGCGCCCGCACCCGCGCCAGCAGCTCGGCTTTGCTGAAGGGCTTGTTGAGGAAATCGTCGGCGCCGGCTTCGATGGCGCGCAGCTTCTCCTGCTCGCCGTGCAGCGCCGTGATGATCACGATGGGGATGAGGCGCGTGCGGGGATCGGACTTGAGCCGGGCGCAGACCTCCAGCCCGTCAATCTCCGGCATCATCACGTCCAGCAGGATCAGATCCGGCGGATGAAGCTCGGCCTGTTCCAACGCCTCACGGCCATCGCCGGCGATGAAGATCTCGCAGCCCAGCGGCTCGAGCAGCGCCACTAGCAGGCGCCGGTTGGCGTCCAGGTCGTCCACCACCAGCACGCGCGGACGCGGCCGGGCAGCGACGCTGGCGGAGTTCGGTTCCCAGGCCGCCGGCGTCGGCAGCGAGTGGACCCGGCTCATCCGCGCTTCCCCGCCGGCAGCAGCCGCGCGATCTCTTCCCGCAACTCTTTGAAGTTGACCGGCTTGCTCAGGAAACCCGAGCAACCGGCGGCCAGCGCCTGGTGGCGAAACGTCTCCTGTGGGCTGGCGGACACCGCAATGATGGGAACCGCCTGAAGGGCCGGGTTTTCGCTGAGAACTTCGCTGACTCGCAGTCCGTCGAGAAAACCGGGCATCCGAATGTCGAGCAGCACCAGATCCGGCGCCTTTTCTCGGACACGGCTCAGAGCCATTTGGCCACTGCCGGCTTCGATCACACTCCAACCCTCTTCCTCCAGCCAGCGAGCTAGCAGGCGTCGCGAGCCGGGGTCGTCGTCAACCACCAGCGCGGTGTGCTTTTGCGACATTGCCCCCTTCCTCTGTCATCCCGTCCGCCGCCGGGGCGGTGCTCGGCAGCGTGAAGAAGAACCTGCTCCCCTTACCCGCGGTGCTTTCAACGCCAATGCCGCCGCCTTGGAGCTCGACCAAATGGCGGGTAATAGCCAGGCCAAGCCCGGTGCCTTTGGTGGCGCCTTCGGCCTGCTGGCGGGCCTGGTAGAACTTGTCGAAGACGTGCGGCAGCGCATCCGCCGGGATGCCGACCCCGGTGTCAATCACTTCCAGGCAGACGCCCTCGGGCGCGGGGCGGGCACGCAGCGTTACGCCCCCGCGAGAGGTGAACTTGAGAGCGTTGGCCAACAGATTGGTGAGGATCTGCTCCAAGCGGCGCGGGTCTGCCCAAACGGCCAGAGTGGCCGGCTCAACCTCGAGCCGGTGACACAGGCCCTTTTCTTTGAACCCGACAGCGAAGGCATCCAGAATGCGAAGGAAGGTTTCGTGGACAGATACAACGGCCGGCTCGAGGGGAAGCTGGCCGGCTTCGATGCGGGCTAGGTCGAGCAGATCGTTGACCAGCATCAGCAGGTTCCGGCCCTCGCGGTGAATGATGCGGAGGTCCTCAGTCTGCTTGGGCGTCAGATTGCCGCAGGTCTCCAGCAGCAGTTCTGAAAAACCGAGGATGGAGTTGAGCGGGGTGCGAAACTCGTGGCTCATGTCGGCCAGAAACTCCGACTTCAGGCGGTCGGCCCGGGCCAGCGCTTCATTCTCCGCTTGCAGGTGCAGCGCATGGATGTGCTCCTCTTCGGCCCGCTTGCGCTCGGTGGCATCCTGCTTGATGCCGATGAAGTGACTGATCTCGCCGCGGTCGTTGAACATCGGGGTGATGGTCTGTTCCTCGGTGTACAGCGTGCCATCCTTGCGGCGATTGATGATTTCACCGTGCCAGGCCTGGCCCGCCCGAATCGTGTTCCACAGCGTCCGGTAGAAGGCTTCTTCATGCTCACCCGACTTTAGGAGGCGAGGGGTCTGGCCGATGACCTCCGCGGTGCCGTACCCGGTGAGGCGCGTGAAGGCGGGATTGACCCAGGTGATGCGGCCCTCGCGATCGGTGATGAGGATGGCGTTGGCCGCCGCCTCCAGGGCTGCGCCCTGGAGACGCAACTGCTCTTCCGCGCGCTTGCGCTCGGTGATGTCCTGGTAGATGCCGAAGAAACCCAGTAGCTGGCCACCCGCCTGTAGTGGCACGGCGTGGAGCTCGACATCCACCAGCGTGCCGTCCTTACGGCGCCGGCGGGAAACGGCGTGGACGGTCCGGCCCCGTTCGAGCTGCGGGATGGTCATTCCAAGCTCTTCGGCGTCGCCCGACGGGATGATCAGGCTTTCCAGTAGCTCGCCTTCGATTTCGGCTTGGCGGTACTGGAAGAGACGCTCGAAAGCACGGTTGCACATGCGCACGTGGCGCTCGGGATCCATGACGACGATGGCCAGGGGGGCGTTTTCGATCAGCGCGGTGAGGTAGGTGGTCCGCTCTTCGAGGCGCCGCTGAGTTTCCTGCTGCTGATCGCGAAGCGCTTTATCCTCCAGCGCCCGCCGGATGGCCAGGGGCAGGCGGCCCATCCGGTCCTTGATGATGAAGTCGGAGGCGCCTTTCCGCACCAACTCCACCGCCGCCTCTTCGCCGATCGATCCGCTGACCAGGATGAAGGGAAGGTCCTTCCCCTCACGGCGCATGCAGTTCAGAGCGTCCAGGCCGGTCCAGTCGTGCATGTTGTAGTCGCACAGGACCAGGTCGTGGCCGCCGCGGCGCAGTAGCTCGAGGAACTCGCCGGGCGTGCGGGCGACGTCAGCCTGGAGGCGCAGACCGGCGTTCTTCAATTCGCGCAGGCAGAGATCGACATCGGCCTGCTGGTCTTCCACGAAGAGCACCCGCAGGGCCCGTTGGCCCGAAGCCTTGGAGGTCAGCGCTGATTGGGTCATCGGTGTGTGCTCCTCAGGGCTTCCGGAAAGCGTTGACGGGCGGCGGCACGTTGACAACCATCCAGTAGAGCCCCAACTGCTTCACCACTTCGCAGAATTGGTCGAAGTCCACCGGTTTCTGGATGTAGCTGTTGACGCCCAACTGGTAGCTCTCCACCAGGTCGCGTTCCTCGCGCGAGGAGGTGAGGATGACGACGGGGATGAGCCGGGTGCGCGAGTCAGCTTTGAGCTGCCGGAGGACTTCCATGCCGTCCACCTTGGGCAGCTTCAAGTCGAGCAGGACGACCCTGGGCGGTTGGTCAAACGAGCGCTTGGCGAAGGGCCCGCGGCAGAACAGCAAATCGAGGGCTTCCTCGCCGTCGCGCACGACGTGGATCGAGTTGCTCACGTGCTGAGTGTGGAAAGCGCGCAGGGTCAGCTCCACGTCGGCGGGGTTGTCTTCGACCAGCAGGATATCTATTTCGCCGTGCTCCATGCGGGATTCTCCTTGGCAGAGGATTGGAGGGATTCGGCCGCGCCCAGAGTAAAGAAGAAGGTAGCGCCTTTGTCGAGTTCGGCTTCCGCCCAGATGCGTCCGCCGTGCTTGGTCAGAATGCGGTTGACGATGGCCAGTCCCACGCCAGTGCCCTCGAAATCCTCCTGCCGGTGAAGGCGTTGAAAGACTCCGAAGAGCTAGTCGGCGTAGTTCATCGGGAACCCGACGCCGTTGTCGCGGATGTGGATGACGGGTTCGCCGTTGCGAGTGTCGGCGCCGACTTCGATGACGGCCCGCGCGCGGGTGCGGGTGAACTTGACGGCGTTGGAGAGCAGGTTGGCGAAAACCTGCTTCATCAAACCCGGGTCGCAGTCGGCGAAAGGCAGCGGGTCGAGGCGCCACTCCACCTGACGCCCCTGCGTTTCGCCGCCGAGCTGCTGCACCGTTTGCTCCACCAGCGGGGTCAATCCGGTGATCTGGCGCCGCAGCTCCTGCCGGGAGATGCGGGAAAGATTGAGGAGGTCGTCCACCAGCTGGCCCATCTGCTCGACGCCCTGTTGAACGCGGGAGAGGCAGTGTTGAGCGTCGGGGTTGAGCTGAGCGGCGTGGTCTTCGAGCAGAATGCGCGAGAAGCCGGAGACGTGCCGCAAGGGAGCGCGCAGGTCGTGGGAGACGGAGTAGGTGAAGGTCTCCAGTTCTTTGTTGGTCGCCTCCAGCTCGGCGTTGAGGCGCTCCAGCCGCGCTTCCGCGCCCTTGCGCTCGGTGATGTCGCGGGCGGCGGCGTAGACGAGTTGTTCCTCCAGCACGGGCGTGGCTTTCCACAATAGCCATCGGTACGACCCGTCTTTGCACCGGTAGCGGTTTTCAAACGAAACCACCACTGCGCCGGCGTTGACTTTGTCGGCCTCGGCCTGGGTGGCGGCGCGGTCGTCGACATGAACGAAATCGAGGTAGGGCATCGCCAGCAACTCTTCGCGGCTGAACCCGAGAACCTTCTCCCAGACCGGGTTCAAGCGCTTGAAGTAGCCGTCGAAGCCAGCAATGCAAATGAGATCGAGCGACAGAGTGAAAAAGCGGTCCAGCTGCTGTTCGGCGCGCCGGCGCACACTGATATCTCGGAGTTCCTGTTCCACCTGGCGGCGGGCGGCATCGCTGCGGTTGATCCAGAGGGCGTAATAACAAACCACCCCGCCGAAGATGAGGATGTGTGCGGTAACGAGGAGGGCGGTACCGAACTCCGTCGGGTAGAGACCAACGTGTTGTCCCACTAGCCGGAGCCAACCCAGCAGCCACGGCACTATCACCACGATGGGCAGCAGGCGACGCGCCAGCATCCCTCCCACGGTGTCGCTGGTCAGAATGGCCGCCAAGCCGCGCTCCGGGCGCGCGCAAAGAATCCCGGCGGAAAGCACGACGAAACAGAGGGCTGTAAGCAGGGGGACGACGGGGCTGAATGAAGCGACGCGGTAGAACGCTTCCACGCCGTAGGAATAGCCAATGAGGGCTACGATGGAGACGAGACCCGCGGTGAGCGCCAGCCACTGCGACGCCGGGAAGCCGCGCCGCGTCTCCGCATCCAGAGTCAGCAGCGCCAGCCCCAGCAGAACAGAGTTCAGTGCCGTGATAAAGGACATCCGCCCGGGAAAGAACGCTCCAGCCGTCAGACCTGGGTCGTTTAACAGTAGCTGGTCAATCCGCAGGTCCCAGCCCAGCAGGTATTGGCTCAAGGTCAGAAAGCCTATCAGCGCGACGGCAGCGCCGAGGAAGGGGGCCGCGCGGTAAGCCCGGCTCGGTTGGCGATTCCCGAAGAACCAGAGGGCGCTGCCGGCCAGGACAAAGCTCAAGGCCGTGTTGGCCTTCATGGTGGCAAACCCCGGCAAGACGCTTTTCAGCGCCGGCACATCGATGGCCCAGCCCAGCAGGACCAGCCCACCAACCGCCGTGGTCGCGACACCCGCCAGCCTGGAAAAGCGCTGGCAGGCAGCCGCGAGCCCCGAGTTGTCTGCGTCACTCATGTCTGGTGCGGCCACATACTGCCCCGCCACCGGGCAGTGGTACCCCCCCACCCCCCATGGCGGAGCAATCCATCCGCCACGGAAGGCTCGTTTTAACCCTTTTCGGACGAGAGGGTTAGAGCCTGAGCGTTGAACGAGCGCGCCTATAATTCCCAGAATGGGAGAGGCCCGAAGCCAAAACGGTTAACTCCGACAGACTACAAGGCGGGCAGCTAGATTTCCGGATAGAGGTCGAAAAAGGCGCCGATGCTCTGGTCAAACTGGCGGCGGATATCCTCGAGCGAGCCTTCAAGCAGGTGCATGGTGACGCGGGCGGTGCGGCCGTCCTTCAGCACAACGGTGGCTTCACGCACCTCGGAAAGCTCTTCCACAGGGAACAGCCGCATTCCATAGACCAGAGCCAGCTTAGCCATGAAAAACCTCCGTCCAAGAGTTGCAGAGTCAAAGAGTCGAAGGGACTCAGGCGGGGCGAGCGCTGACGCCGAAGCCGAAGCGCGCCGCCGGGCGACCGCGACCCCAGCGGTTCACTTGCCAGCGAGCGCGGATGAATCGCACTTCAGGGTTCTGGGTGAGGTCGAGCGCCATGCGGGTCGAGCCGCGGTAGAAGCGCTGCGGAAACTTGACCAGCGGCATCCCGCCCCAATTGGTGCCGTCGGCCGAGCCCCAGATGGTGAGATCCACCGACTCCTGCTCCAGCGTTTCGGTGACATCCATCTGCACCAGAAACACGCGCGGGCCGGTGGAGGAGATTTCGAAGGCGTCGCCCTCGCCGTTCCCCTCGACCACGGTGCCCGGCGGCACCAACTGCAGCTCGGTTGCTGTCGTCGCTGGCGTCACGCGCGCAATACTAGCACAGCGAAGCCCGGTTCTTCACTTCCCTTTGCTGGCTTCACCGCCGGGCAGGCGGCGCAGGATGGTGACCACTTCAGTGCCGCCGAAGTGAGTCTTGGAAACGGTCACGCCCACGAACATGAATCCCTGCTGGGAGGCCTCCCGCAGCTCCTTTTCCATCGTCGAAGTTTTCTTGGTGGCGAGCAGGCGATACTCGTACTTCGGCAGGTTGGTTTCTTCACGGTCGCGTTCCAGGATGACGACGACTTCGTCGCCGCCGAAGGTGGTGTCGAAGACCGTCTGCCCGGCGTACTCGAAGCCAGTGTCGCCCGCCTCCTGCAGCTCCTTCTGCATGGTGGAGGTTTTGCTGGTGGCGAGCAGCTTGTACTCGAAGCGAGCGGTCGGCGGCATCCCTGCGGGGCGACTCAGGATGCTGACGACTTCCTGGCCACCGAAGTAGGTCGAGCCGCCCATTACATCCTCGAAGCGGAACCCTTCCTTCGCCGCCTGGTTCAACTCCCTCTCCATCGTGGAGGTCTTGTTGGTGGCGAGCATCTTGTATTCGTAGCTGGCGTTTTCCCGGCTGGAGCGCCCCTGCGCAGAAGCGATCGCGGGGCCGGAAACAACAAGGCAAACCGCAAAGAGACAGACAATCCGAATTCGTGCGCTCATTTGGCTCTCCTGGTTGGGCATTCGGGGCGGCGAGATTGTACGGCGACTGCCCGCTGCGGTCAACTCGGTTCAGGCGGGCGAGGGACCGCTGAAAAGTCGGCGCAGCGCGGAGCGCAGGAAGCCGAAGAACTTCACCAGTAAGTAAACCGAAAGCGCGACAAGCAACAGGACAATTGCCAGTGTCAGCAGCGAGTGGGTGACCGCTATCATAACCAGCGTGATGGCGATGGCGTCTTCGGTCAGGCTGAGAAGCCAGTTGCTGAAGGGCTCGGGGCTGGCGTTGACGGCGGCGCGCGTCGAAGCCTTGGTACCGTGCGAGGCCAGCGCCACCGTGCCGGCCAGCAACGCCACGCTCAGTTTCCAGACTTCCGGCACGTCTCCCAAAGCGGTGTAGGCCAGCAGGCCGGCCGCCGGCGGGCGGATGAAGGTGTGGACGATGTCCCAGATGTTGTCTACGTAGGGGATCTTGTCGGCGATGAACTCGACCACGTAGAGCCCAATGGCGAGTCCAAGAACCACCGGGTGGGCGAGCACTTGCAGCGATGCGGGGAGCTGGATGACTTCAAAGCGGTGCAGCAGTCCCAGCACGGCGACGGTGGCGTAGAGGTTCAGGCCCGAGGCGAACGCCGCCCCGAGAATGAAACCCAAGGTTTGCAGCGCGCCCATGATGCCTCGTTGGGCGGGAGTATAGCACTACTTGTTGGAGCGGTAGAGAATGACGCGGACTTTCTCCAACGTGATGAGCCCGCCGCCGATCATTTCATCGAGCCGCGGCAGAATCTTCTCAATCTTGTCGGCGTACTCGACGACTTCGACCACGATGGGCAGGTCCTGGGAGAGGCGGAGAATTTTCTCGGTGTGGTAGGGGTGCTGACCGCGGCTGGAGGAGCCATAGCCGCCCACACCGCGCAGCACGGTGACGCCGTAAAAACCCTCGCGGCGGAAGAGCTCGATGAGGGCCTGGTAGAGCGGCTTCCCTTCCCACTTGTCGGACTCGCCGATGTGGATGCGCATCAGGGTGCGCTCGCCTTCAAAGCGTTCGTGCTCGGGCTTGTGTTCCATCGCTCCTCCTACAACGCGTCGGCCAGGCGAATGCCGGCGAGCACCGCCAGGATTCCGCCGGCCACACTGACGGCGACGTAGAGCGTCGCGCGGCCCCACTCGCCGTCTTCCAGCATCTTGACGGTTTCGTAGCCGAAGGTCGAGAAGGTGGTGAAGGCGCCCATGAAGCCAATGGTCAGCCCGACGCGCCACTCGGGCGAGATGGTCAGGCGGTGCAGCGCGTACTGCGCGACGCCGCCCAGCAGGAAGCAGCCCAGCAGGTTTACCGCCAGCGTGCCGGTGGGAAACGCCGAGCCGGTGCGGTACTGCACCAGCCCTTGCAGGCCATAGCGGGCCAGCGTCCCCAGCGCCCCGAAGACAATCAGCAGCAGTATGCGCACTTCATCTCCTCAACAAAAAACTCCTGCTCGCCTTGCGGCGCTCAGGAGTCATCAGCCCGTACGGGCGGTCCCCGGCGAACTCCATCGCCTCTCGTTGTCGAGGCATTCTACCGCAACGCGAGCAATGCAAGAAAGAGCACGGCGGCAGGGGACAAGCCCCTGCCCTACCCCTTTGGCTGCAAGCGCGTGAGGCGACGACTGGCTTCTTCCAGCGTCGGCAGGGTTTTGCAGAAGGCGAAGCGGACTTGCTGGGAACCATCCTTGGGGTTGTTGTAGAAGCTGGAGCCGGGGACGGGAGCGACGCCGATTTTCTGTGTCAGGTGGTTGGTGAAGGCGATGTCGTCAGGAAAGCCGAAATCCGAGATGTCGGTCATGATGTAGTACGCGCCGCGAGGGACAAAGCAGCGAAAGCCGGCAGCGCGCAGGCCGCTGAGCAAAACGTCGCGGCGGACGCGGTAGTCGGCGGCAAGCTTCTCGTAATAACTCGGCGGCAGCGAAAGCGCCACGGCGCCGGCTTCCTGCAAGGGCGCCGCGGCGCCGACGGTCAGGAAGTCGTGCACCTTACGGATGGCGGCCGTGAGCGGCGGCGGGGCCACCGCCCAGCCCACGCGCCAG
>JAXIPK010000178.1:0-3011 GCA_045402975.1 Acidobacteriota bacterium | reverse complement strand
GCCGGCACTGGAATGCCCGACTGCGCCGCCAGCGCCGCCAAGCCAACGGTCTTCAAGGCCGCCGTCTTGCCGCCGGCATTGGGCCCGCTGATGACCAGCACTCTTTGCCCATCTGCAAGGTTCACTGAGATGGGCACGACCTCGCCGCCCGCCCGCGCCTTTTTCAGCGCCGCCTGCAGCAACGGATGGCGCACGCCGGTCAGGTGCAGCGCGCCGTTGGCGCTCATCACCGGCAGCGTGCAGCGGAAGTCGCGCCCGTAGCGGGCGCGCGCACACAGCACGGCGAGCGCGCCCACGGTCCGCGTCGCTTTATCCAGCGCCGCCTGCTGCCGCGCCAGTTGCTCGGTCAGCCCGATGAGGATGCGGCGGATCTCCAGCGCCTCTTCCTCGCGCAGCCGCACCAGCTCGTTGTTGAGCGCAATCGTCGCCAGCGGCTCGAGGAAAAGCGTCTGCCCGGTCCCGCTCGCCGCGTGGACCACGCCGTCCGGCCGCGTGCGCGCATCGGCGCGGATGGGCAGCACCAGCCGCCCGCCGCGCAGCGAGACGAACTCGTCCTGCAACGCGCCCCGCTCGCCGGCTTCCGTCTGCACGCGCTTGAGCGTGCGGTGCAGCTTGGCTTCGGTGGCGCGGATTTCGCGCCGCAGGTCGGCCAGCGCCGGCGAGGCGTAGTCGTCAATCTCGCCGCCGGGCAGGATGCGCCGCCGGATGTCGCGCTCGGTGGCGCTGAAGTCGCGCAGCTCGGCGGCCATCTCGCGCAGCCGTGGCAGCTTCTCGCGGTAGCGCGGCTGGCCCAGCGTCTGCCGCGCCCGCGTCGAAGCCGCCAGCAACGTCACCGCCGCCAGTAACTCTTCCGGCGTCAGCGCCGCGTCGCGCACCCCCAGCTTGACGATCCACGCCGCCGGGTCGGCGACATCGGCGAAACCCATCTCTTCGCCGTCGTCGAGCAGCAGCCGCCCCTCCGCCACGCGCTCGAGCTCCGTCGCAATCCACTCGGCGTCGTTCGACGGCGCCAGCTGCTCCAGCGCCCGCTGCCCGGGCGCGCACGTCAGCCGCTCCCGCAGCAGCGCTTTGAGTTGAGAGAATTCCAGACGATCGAGGGCTCTGTCCTGAGCTTGCCGAGGAATGGCGGGGTGCATGCGACGTTCGCGGAGAAGCCATCCTAGGCGCGCCCGCTCCCGGTGTCAATCACCGCGCTTCGCGCCAATAGTTTTTTCGGGGCAACGCGAGCTGTGGTATCCTCTTCGAACCTTTTGGGGACAGGGATGCTCAAACGGAGCACAACTTCGCTGTGGCTGACGCTGGCCCTGCTGTTTTTCGTTGTAAATCTCGCCGCCGCGCCGCCTCAGTCGAAGAAGAAGAAGCCCCGCCGCATTGATGGCCGCGCCTATTACGGCTACGGTCCGTTCGCCCAAGCCGACAAAGCGGCGCTCGAGCCCGTCGGCGAGCATCCCGCCAGCGGCAAAATGGTCAAGCTGCTGCGCCCGGCCGCGCAGGCCTTCCTCGAAATGCAGCAGGCCGCGCTCCAGGAAGGCATCTGGGTGATTCCGGTCTCCGGCTTCCGGGACAACGCGCGCCAGACTGCACTCTTCCGTCGCGCTGTCCGCAGGTACGGCAGCCAGAAGAAAGCCGCGCGCTGGGTGGCCGCGCCGGGCTTCTCGCATCACGAAGCCGGGCTGGCGGTTGACCTCGGCGACGGCACCGCGCCCCAGTGCCGCGTGCGCCGCTGTTTCCGCAAGACCGAAGCCTACCGCTGGCTGCGCGGGAACGCCGAGCGCTTCGGCTTCCAGCTCAACCAGCCCCGCACCCCGCGCCCCGGTCCTCCCGGCGAGCCCTGGCACTGGCGCTTCATCGGCCCCGCCGATCCCGGCACCGAGCAAGCGCAGACCTCCGACTCCGCCCTCGACTGACTCCCCCAATCCCCGAGCCCGGTGGCACCCGCCACCGGGAGACACAAGCATCATCGACCTCAGCTCTACAACCTACGGATGCGCTGCACCAGCAGAGCCACGGCTTCTTCGGCCGTGGCGGCGCGCAGGATGGGGTTCGAGTGCAGCTCGCTCGCCGGAATGGCCTGCACCACCGGCTCCCAGAAATCGCCCAGGATTACCACCGGCTTTTGCAGCTGGAATCCCTTGTTGATCCACTCCCACGCCACCGCCAGTTCGACCAACGTGCCCGTTCCGCCCGGCAGCACCACGTAACCCGCGCCCAGCTCCACCAGCTTCAGCAGCCGTTCCTGCCAGGTTTCGACCCGAATCTCTTCTTCCACCCAGGCGTTCGCCGCCGACTGGAAGACAGCCGCGGTCACGCCGATGGTTCTCCCGCCGGCTTCGCGCGCGCCGCGCGAGACCGCCTCCATTGTCCCGCCGTAGCCCCCCGTAGCCACGCTGAACCCCGCGCGGGCCAGCAATTCCCCCAACCGCCGCGCCGTCTCGTAGCGTTCGGAGCCCGGCGCCGGTCGCGAGCTGCCAAAGACAGTGACAACTGGAGAAGGTTTGTTCATTTCAGTGGGGCAGACATTCTTGTCTGCCGTAGTTTGTATAGACTATTTCATGGTTTTGGGGAACAATTTCGCGCCCGCTGTCGTCTAAGAGGAGACACTCGCAATCCCAGCCTGATGAGGAGCCAAGCCATGAAATCGCTCACCCGCGCGCTCGTTCTCTGCCTGCTGGCCGCCACGCTCGTCGTCGCCCAGGGCGACGTCATCCAGCCCGGCGACAACCTGGTGGTCGAAGGCGTGCCGCCCATCCCGGCTTCGCTCGCCGCCACCGTGGCCCGCTACACCGACTTCCGCGCCGCCAGCCTCCAGGACTGGCACCCGACCAAGCGCGAGATGCTCATCAGCACCCGCTTCGCTGACACCACGCAGATTCACCGCGTCAGCATGCCCGGCGGCGCCCGCTACCAGCTTACTTTCTTCCCCGACCGCGTGGCCGGCGCTCGCTACACCCCCAAGTCAGGCGACTACTTTGTTTTCGGCAAAGACATCGGCGGCGGCGAGTGGTTCCAGA
>JAXIPK010000047.1:0-2884 GCA_045402975.1 Acidobacteriota bacterium | reverse complement strand
ACCGGCACCATCCGCCTCAAAGCCACATTTCCCAACGCCGACCGGCGCCTGTGGCCGGGGCAGTTCATCAACATCGTGCTGACGCTGGCGGAAGAAAAAGACGCGCTGGTGGTGCCCTCGGACGCCGTGCAGACCGGCCAGCAAGGACTGTTTGTCTTCGTGGTGAAGCCGGACCAGACGGTGGAGTCACGCACCGTCATCGTGGCCCGCGCCCGCGGAAATGAGACCGTAATCTCGAAGGGCGTGGCGGCGGGCGAACGGGTGGTCACCGAAGGGCATCTCCGGCTGGTGCCCGGGGCACGCGTGCAGATCAAGGACGAGCAGCAAGGCAGTCCGCCGCAGAAGCCATGAACGTCTCGGAACTTTTCATCCGCAGGCCGGTCACCACCACGCTGGTGATGCTGGCGTTTCTACTGTTCGGCATCATGGGCTACCGGGTGCTGCCGGTGAGCGACCTGCCCAACGTGGACTTCCCCACGATTGTGGTCAACGCGTCCTTGCCGGGCGCGAGTCCGGAAACCATGGCCTCCGCCGTGGCCACCCCGCTGGAGCGCCAGTTTTCCACCATCTCCGGCCTGGATTCGATGAACTCCACCAGCGGCCTGGGATACAGCTCCATCACCCTGCAATTCAACCTGGGACGCGACATTGACGCCGCGGCCCAGGACGTGCAGTCGGCCATCGCCAAGACCAATTCGCAGCTTCCCCCGGACATGCCTACCCCGCCTTCCTACCAGAAGGTGAACCCCGCGGACCAGCCCATCCTGTACCTGGCTCTGCACTCGCCCACGCTGCCGCTCTCGACGGTGGACGAATACGCGCAGACCTTCGTGGCGCAACGCATCTCCATGGTCAGCGGCGTGGCCCAGGTGCAGGTGTACGGTTCGCAGAAGTACGCGGTGCGCGCACAGCTGGATCCCAAGGCGCTGGCCACGCGCCAGATCGGCATTGATGAAGTGGCGGCGGCGGTGCGCAGCGGTAACTCGAACCTGCCCACCGGCACGCTGTGGGGAGCGCAGCGCGCGTTCACGGTGGAAAGCAACGGACAGCTCACCGAGGCCGCTGCCTACCGCCCGCTGGTGGTGGCCTATCGGAACGGTTCGCCGGTGCGCCTGGAAGAGCTGGGCCAGGTCATCGACAGCGTGGAAAACAACAAGGTCGCCGGCTGGTTCACCGACCGCCGCGCCGTGATCCTGGCGGTGCAGCGCCAGCCGGGGACCAACACGGTGGAGGTGGTGGATCGCATCCGCGGGCTGTTCCCCATCATTCGCGCGCAGATTCCGGCGGCGGTGGATCTGGGGGTGGTCTTCGACCGCTCGGTGTCCATCCGCGACTCGGTGGGGGACGTGAAGTTCACCCTGATGCTCACCATCGCCCTGGTCATCCTGGTGATCTTTCTGTTCCTGCGCAACGTTTCGGCGACGGTCATTCCCAGCCTGGCGGTGCCGCTCTCCATTGTGGGCACGTTCGCGTTCATGTACCTGCTGGGCTACAGCCTGGACAACTTGTCGCTGATGGCGCTAACGCTCTCGGTGGGCTTCGTGGTGGACGACGCCATCGTGATGCTGGAGAACATTGTCCGCCACATGGAGATGGGCAAGGGCAGGTTCCAGGCGGCGCTGGAGGGCTCGCGCGAAGTCAGCTTCACCATTATTTCCATGACCATCTCCCTGGTGGCGGTGTTCATCCCAGTGCTGTTCCTGGGCGGCATCTTGGGACGGCTGCTGCAGGAGTTCGCGGTCACCATCAGCCTGGCCATCCTGATTTCCGGAGTGGTGTCGCTGACCCTGAGCCCCATGCTCAGCAGCCGCTTCCTGCGTCCGCCGCACCGCGAAGGCCACGGGCGCGTGTACATGCTGTTCGAACGCATGTTCGACCGCATGCTGGCCGCCTATGACCGGAGCCTGGTGCGGGTGATGCGCCACCGCTTTGCCACCATGGCCGCTTCCTTGGTGTTGCTGATCGCCACCGGCTACATGTTTGTGGTCATGCCCAAGGGCTTCCTGCCCAGCGAAGATACGGGCACCATTTTCATCTTTACCGAATCGGCGGAGGGCGTGTCGTTCGACGCCATGAAGCAGAATCAGCAGGTGATGATGAAAATCCTGCTGCAGCAGCCGGAAGTAAAGTCGTTCTTTTCCGGCATTGGGGGCGGCGGCGCAAGCTCGAGCAACAACACCGGACGCATCTTCATCCAGATGAAGCCGCGCAGCGAGCGCCCGCACGTGGACGAGGTGATTCAGAAACTGCGGGGCACGCTGGCTGGGGTTCCGGGCATGCGCGTCTTTATGCAGAACCTGCCGCCCATCCGCATCGGCGGGCAGCTCACTAAGAGCCAGTACCAGTTCACCCTGCAAAGCCCGGACACCGAGGAGCTCTACCGCAACGCGCCGCTGCTGGAAGGCAAACTGCGCGAGTTGCCCGGGCTGCAGGACGTGACCAGCGACCTGCAGATCAAGAACCCGCAGGTGAACGTGGAGATTGATCGCGACCAGGCGGCCACGCTGGGCGTCACCGCGGCGCAGGTAGAAGAAGCGCTCTACACCGCTTACGGCTCGCGGCAAATTTCCACCATCTACGCTCCCAACAATCAGTACCGCGTGATCATGGAACTGCTGCCCGAGTATCAGGCCGACCCCTCCGCGCTCTCGCTGCTCTACGTGCGCTCCGCCAGCGGTCAACTGGTTCCCCTGAATGCAGTGGCGGGAATTTCGCGCAGCTTTGGGCCCTTCACCGTGAACCACTTGGGACAGCTTCCCGCGGTGACGCTGTCGTTCAACCTGCGCCCGGGCGTGGCCCTGGGCGATGCCGTGAGCCAGGTGGAGCGTGTGGCGCGGGAAACTCTGCCTTCGAGCATCAGCACTAGTTTCCAGGGTCCGGCCCA
>JAXIPK010000196.1:0-8964 GCA_045402975.1 Acidobacteriota bacterium | reverse complement strand
GGCGGTAACGGTGTGGGTGGCGCAGGTTGACCTGGGACCGTGGAGCCTGGCGGTGGCCCTGACCATCGCCGTTATCAAGGCCACGCTGGTGGTGCTGTTCTTCATGCACATGAAGTACAGTCACCGGTTGAACTGGATTTTCTTTGCCGCCGCGATTATTTGGCTGGTTCTGCTCATCAGCATGACGTTGGTGGACGTCATCGCCCGCCTCGCCGGCAACTAGAACCTTCCCCTGTTTGTCTCCGAGTTCCTTGACACTTGTGGTACTCTGGAGCGAAGAAAAAGCGAATGGAGAGAGGCGACCACTATGGCCACACGAGAACAGTTCCAAGGGCTGCAAGTTGAATCAGGTGTAGAAGCTGCGCTGGAGGGGCTGCGGGCGAAGGCCGAGAGGACGGGAGCGATTGTCGCGGAGCGGTCCTTCCCTGCCCGGGAGGCGCGAACGGCGGCTTTTCCTGAGTGGGCGGACGCACGACTGGCGGAGGTTTACCGAAGCAAAGGCATCAACAGGCTCTACACGCACCAGGCGGAGGCCGCCGAGCTGGTACGCGACGGCAAGAACATTGTCGTCGTCACGCCGACGGCCAGCGGCAAGACGCTCTGCTACAACCTGCCAGTGCTGAACCAGATTCTGGCCGAGCCGGCCACGCG
This sequence comes from Acidobacteriota bacterium, assembly GCA_045402975.1. Taxonomy (GTDB): domain Bacteria; phylum Acidobacteriota; class Terriglobia; order Acidiferrales; family 2-02-FULL-67-57; genus JACPRL01. Next base: position 8,313 of record JAXIPK010000196.1, on the reverse strand, counting down.
CGCGCTCTATCTCTTCCCGACTAAAGCGCTGGCGCAGGACCAACTGGCCGAGCTCTACAGCCTGATTGAACGGCTGGACGAGGGGATCGGGGTGAACACCTACGACGGGGACACGCCCGCCGACCAGCGCAAGGCCACCCGCGCGCAGGCGCACATCGTGCTGTCGAACCCCGACATGCTGCACACCGGCATCCTGCCGCACCACACGCGCTGGCAGCGGTTGTTCGAGAACCTGCGCTTCGTGGTGCTGGACGAACTGCACACCTACCGCGGGGTTTTCGGCTCGCACACCGCCAACGTGCTGCGGCGCCTGCGGCGGCTGTGCCGGTTCTACGGGTCGGCGCCGCAGTTCATCTGCTCGTCGGCCACCATCGCCAACCCGAAGGAGCTGGCGGAGCGGCTGCTGGAGGCGCCGGTGGAGCTGATTGAGGAAAGCGGCGCGCCCAGCGCGGCAAAGTATTTCCTCTTCTACAACCCGCCACCAGTAAACGAGCAGCTCGGCATCCGCCGCAGTTACGTCAACGAGTCGGCGCGCCTGGCGACGCACTTCCTCGACCACGACTGCCAGACGATTGTCTTTGCCAACAGCCGCCTGGTGACGGAGCTGCTGGTGAGCGAGCTGAAGCAGAAGGAATCGCCGGCGCCGGGCGCGGCGTCCGAAATCCGCGGCTACCGCGGCGGCTACCTGCCGGGGGAGCGGCGCGAGATTGAGCGCGGCTTGCGGGCCGGCGGAATTCGCGGCGTGGTGGCGACGAGCGCGCTCGAGCTTGGCATTGACGTCGGCTCGCTTGACGTCGCGGTGCTGGCCGGTTACCCGGGTACACTGGCTTCGGTGTGGCAACGCGCCGGACGCGCCGGGCGGCGCAGCGGCGCGGCGGCGGCGGTGCTGGTGGCGTCGTCGGCGCCGCTCGACCAGTTCATCGTTCAGAACCCTGACTACTTTTTCGGGCGCTCGCCCGAGCACGCGTTCATCAATCCGGACAACCTCGAGATTCTGGTCAGCCACCTGAAGTGTGCGGCGTTCGAGTTGCCGCTCGACGCCGAAGAGCATTTCGGCACCGCCGCGCTGGGAACCATCTGTGAGTTTCTGGCCGAACGCGGCTTCCTGCACCGGGCGTCGGACGGGCTCTGGCATTGGACCCACGAAGCCTATCCGGCCGACACGGTCAGCCTGCGCTCGGTGTCATCGGACAACTTTGTGGTGGTGGACACGACCGGCGAGTCGCGCGTGATCGCCGAAGTGGATTTTTCCAGTGCGCTGACCACGCTGCATGAGAAAGCCATCTACCTGCACGAGGCGCGGCAGTATCAGGTGGAACGGCTCGACTACGAGGGCCGCAAGGCCTACGTCCGGCGCGTGGACTCCGACTACTTCACCGACGCCATCAGCTACACCAAGGTGCGCGTGCTGGAGCGCTCGGGCTCGACGCCAATCGCGCAGGCGCGCGGCTGCGCGCGCTGCCACGGCGAGGTGGACATCCGCACCCAGGTGGTGGGGTTCAAGAAAATCAAGTTCCACACCTTCGAAAACATCGGCGCCGGCAAACTGGAACTGCCGGAGCAGGAGATGCACACCACGTCGTACTGGCTGACGCTGGGGCGCGAGTTCCTCGAGTCGCTGCCCTATGCGAGCGACGACCGGCAGAACGGCCTGCGCGGACTCAAGAACGCGCTGCGGGCCATCGCCACGCTGCTGCTGATGTGCGACCCGCGCGACCTGCGCGCCGCGCTGGGGGAAAACAATCCGAGCGCCGAGCAACCGGCGGCGACGCCGGGCGCGGAGAAGTTCTTCGAGCCCAACCTCTACCTCTACGACAACTATCCCGGCGGCATCGGTTTCTCGGAACCGCTCTACGAGCTGCACGACGAGCTGTTGGAGAAAACGCTGGCGTTGATTCGCGGCTGCGGTTGCGCCGCGGGGTGCCCCTCCTGCGTCGGTCCGGTGGGTGAAGTCGGCGAGAGCGGCAAAGTCGTGGCGGCGGAGATTCTGGCGCGGCTGGTGAGCCACTGATGGCGAGCCTGCGCGAGCGCCTGGCCGCGGTGAGCAGCGCGCGCCGCGCTCCTAACGACGCCAGATCGCGCGAGTTGCCCACCATCCCCTCGTTGCGAAGAGCAGGCGTGTCGGTGCGCGAAAAGATTTTTCACTTCAAGCATCGCCGGTGGCTGCCCGAACTGTGCGCCGCAGACCCACGCGGCGCACAGTTGATTTCAAACTTGAAATGTGAAATCTCAGATGTCTCCGACTGGCTGTTCCTTGATCTCGAAACCACGGGGCTGGCGGGCGGGACCGGGACCTATGTTTTTCTTGTCGGCCTCGGCCGCATTACGCCCGAGGGATTCCATCTGCGTCAGCACTTCCTGGGCGACCTGGCGGCGGAGCGCGAGCTGCTGGCGGCGCTGGCGCCTGAGCTCGAAGCGGCGCCGCTGCTCGTGACTTACAACGGCAAACAGTTCGACGCTCCGCTGCTCGAAACGCGCTACCGGCTGGCGCGCATGCGCTGGCCGCTCGAGGAGCGCCCGCATCTGGACCTGCTCTACCCCGCGCGAAGGCTGTGGAAGCGGCGCTGCGGCTCGGCGCGCCTGCTTGACCTGGAGCAGATGATTCTCGGTCACGCCCGCGGCGAAGACGTTCCCGGCGCGCTCATTCCCCATTTGTACTTCGACTACCTGCGGCGCGGTGATGCTCGTCCGCTGGAAGTTGTCTTCCGGCACAACGCCGAAGACCTGCTCACGCTGGCGGCGTTGGCGGCACGCCTGCTGGGGCTGGCGGCGGCGCCGGAGACAACTCACGACGACAGCCTGGAGCTGATCGGGCTGGCGCGTCTCTTTGAGCGCGCCTGCGAACCGGAGCGCGCCACCGTACTCTATGAGCAGGCGCTGCAAGACCACTTGCCGGCCGAGCTGCACACTCTGGCTCGGCTTCGACGTTCGTTTCTCTACAAGCGTCGCGGTGACCACACGCGCGCGACCGCGCTCTGGCGCGAACTGGCAGAAGCCAGCACCGCTCCCCGAACCAAGCTTATGGCGCTGGAGCAACTGGCAATTTGCTACGAGCACCGGCTGGGCGACCCCGTGGCAGCGACTCGGGTGACGCAACAGGCGCTAGAACTCGGCGGCGAATGGCGAAAGCGGTTTACCCATCGGCTTCAACGCCTGGCCCGCCGATATGCCAGTCTTTACGCAGACAAGAATGTCTGCGCCACCTGAGTCACTGCACTTCTTTGCGAGAGTAGGTTTCCGGCGGAAGGACTTTGACGATGTTGGTGGACTGCACGATGTAAACCGGGTTGCCCTGCGGGTCGCGATCGGCGGTTTTGAGGATGCTGGAGACAACCAGCTTGATGCGCACCGAGTAGCCGTCTTCGACCTGGTATTCGTTCCAGTCTTCGCGCCCCTGCTTGAATTCCATGTCCTCGGCTTCGATGGAGCGGTCGCCGATGTTGATGCGGGTTTTGCGGGCCACTGATCCTCCTCGGCCGCCGTCGGCCTGGTTGCCACGCCGGGCGCCGACATTATAGAGCAGGCTCAGTGCAGACGAAACTCCGCGGTGCCGACCGGCGCCGGAGCGCCGGCGGAGCGCTGGTTGAGCACGGCGCCGGTGGCGGGCGCGGTGATGACCGCCCAGAGCGCCGCGAAGAGCAGCATGTTGGCGGGAATACGCAGGGGAAAATCCACCAGGCTGTGCAGCAGCACCAGCAGGCAGCCCAGCGCGGCGCCGACGACCAGTTGACGGGTGCGACTCTCCAGCGTCAAGCGCATCTTCTCCGCCACCGTGCGCGCCAGCGTCAACAGGAACCACACCGCCAGCGCGCCGCCCACCAGGCCGGTCTCCGCCAGCCACTCCAGGTATTCGTTGTGGGCGTGGTTCCAACGCAACGGGCTGTCGAAAGTTCTGTAGGAATCCGACAGCACGATGAAGGTTTCCATGCCGCTGCCCAACCATAGGTAGTCGCGGATCATCGGCAGGGTGTCGCGCCACATCTGCCAGCGGAAGAGCTCTACCGACTCCGCCTGGCTGAACATTTCCGAGAGCGACTCCCAGCGCGTGAGCAGCCGGCCGGTATCCAGGCCGACGGTGGCGATCGCCGCCACCAGAATCACTCCCAGCGCCACCGCCAGCGCTGCCCGGCCCGAGCGCTCCGGCCGGCGGCCGAGCAGCGTGTAGAGAGGAAAGAACAGCAGAAACAGGAGCGAGCCGGCGCGAGAGAGCGAAAAGAGGATCGAGATGCCCAGCACCAGAACCACCAGGCCCCAGAAAACCTGGACTTCGCGCGCCTGGCGCCGCCGCCCGGCCTTGATCCAGGCCAGCGGCACCAGCATCAGCGCCCACGCGGCGTAGTCGTTGCGCTTGATGAAGGGCCCGAAAATCTCCCCCGCCTGATGGGGCGTCCAGAACCAGTAGACCTTTCCGTTGAAGCTCAGCTTCTGCACGATGGAGAAGACCGCCAGCGCAAAGCCGAAGAGAAGCAGGACGGTCACGAAGGCTTCCAGCTTCGCTTCCGAGGAGAGCTGATTGTGGAGCAGCAGAAAGAATCCGCCCACGACCAGCAACATCCACGCCGCCTGGCGCGTGGCCGGCGGATAAACAGAAAGGCGGGCGAAGGCCTGGAGGAAGACCAGCAGCAGAATGGCCAGCAAAGGAAACGCGAGTCGCGGCAAGCGCAGGTTGATCTCGCCGCGCAGTGCTTCGGCCACCAGCCACAGAGCCAGCAGGGCCAGCACGGCGAGCTCGGTCGTGGCCCAGGCCCATGGCGGTGTCGCTCCCAGGGCGAGCGTGGCGAAGAAAAACACGGCGATGCAGCCGGGCAGCAGCATCAACTCGAGCCGCTCCGCGATGGACGTCGCCACTCGGCTCGGCATGCTAGCGACTCACCCGGCGAAGAGTGAACTCCGAAGCTTGTACGGTTCCGCGAATCTGCCCGGAGAATCGCTGGCTGGGCAACCGCGCGATGCCGACACGCAGTAGGCGAGTGCGGGGACCGGTCGTGAACTCGACCGCCAGTTGCTGCCTCTCCGCGGTCCCCACCAGCGTCAACGAGCGGGCCGGCGGCAGCTGCGGGTCGTAGGGGTCGAAGATCTCCAGCCGCGGCCCGCTCTCAGTGGTGATTCCGTCGGCCGCGACCCAGGCGGAAAAGCGGTAGCGCTGGTTGGGCTCCACCGGCACCAACTGGTAGAAGTGGTGGTAGTCGAGGTTGTCTTCGCCGGAAAAACGAATGACGACGGCGGGCGCTTCGCTCCCGGAGCCCAGGCCCAACGTAACACTCACCCGCGGCACGTCGACCGCGCGCCAGTCGAATCCGCCGTTGAGGATGGGCCGGCGCAGGTCGGCGTTGTAGAGCAGCTCCTCGCCCGCCGTTGCCGCCGGAATCAGCTGCAGCCGCAGCAAATCCTCCCAAGCCTGCCGGGCGTCGGCCACCTGACCGACCTCGAGCAGGTGGCTGACGTAGAAAAGCGCCTGCGAGGCTTCGAATCCGCCGCCGAGCGCAATCAGGCTGCGCCACACCGGAGCCGCGGCCGCCGTCTCCCGGTCGCGCACCAAAATCTTGAGGTAGAGGATCAGGTAGTCGGCGCGCGGCGGAATCACCTCGCGCAACAACACCTCGGACTCGCCGATGGCGTTGTGGCAGGTCTGGATGAGCGCCGGAGCGAGAGACGGCTCGGCGAGCAGCGCCTGCTTGAAATACGGAAAAGCGCGTTGCGGCTCCGCGGTGCGCAACCAGAAATTGCCGGCGCGCCAGAGTGTCCGCGGCGTGTGCGGATCGACGCGCAAGGCCTGCGCCACCGCCGACTCCGCCTGGGCGTGGTCCTGGGTGAGCTCCAGCAGGTTGGCGAGGTCAAGCCAGTACCGGCTCTCGAAGTGGTTGAGGTCGGTGGCGCGGCGATAGTTCTCCAGGGCGCGTGCCACATTCCCTTCGGCGAAGGAAAGCTCTTCCCATTGTCCCAGCCGATGCCAGTAGGCGGCGTTGTCGGGCTCCAGACGCACCGCGCGGCGCAGCGTGGCTTCGTCCCGACTGCTGCGGGCTTCGCTGGCGAGCTGCCAACGAACAATGGAGAACGTGGCCGCCGCCACCACCAGCAGGCCGGCGGCTAGCGCCAGGCCGCGCGACGATGAACTTTGGAGCGAAATCTGGGGCACGGGGACGACCCCCGAAAAAGACAGGTGCGACTCCGGCGCGCCGCTCTACTTCTGCTGATCGTCCTGGCGGTAGCCGTAGCCGTAGTAACTGTAATAGTAATAGTAGTAGTCCACCGAATTCAGCGCCACGCCGTTGAGCACCACGCCCAGGACGCGCGCGTTGACGTTGTGCAGCATCTGGCGCATGTGCCGCAGCACTTCGCGCGTGGTCTTGCCGAAGCGCACCACCAGCACCACGCCATCCACCATCACCGAAAGCACCGTGGCATCGGTGATGCTGAGCAGCGGCGGCGAGTCGAGAATGATGTGGTCGTATTCCTTGGTCAGCTCGCCCAGCAATTGCTTCATCCGAGCCGACGAAAGCAGCTCGGCGGGGTTGGGCGGCACCGGCCCGGCGGGAATGAAGAAAAGATTCGGGACCGACGTCGGCACCACCAGGCCGTTGCGCTCTTCGGTTCCGGAGAGGAAGAGGCTGAGTCCGTGCTTGCCGTCCATGCGGAGCACTTTGTGCGCCGAGGGCTTGCGCAAGTCGGCCTCCACCAGCACCACCTTGCCGCCGCGCTGCGCCAGGGCGACCGCCAGGTTGATGGCCGTGGCGGTCTTTCCGTCGGAGGGCTGGCCGCTGGTGACCAGCAGCAGGCGCGGCGGCCGCTCCGCGGACGAGAGCAGCACCGCGGTGCGCAGCGAGCGGAACGCTTCCGCCATGCTGGACTGCGGCTGCTCGTACGTCACCAACGCAATCTCGGAGCGTTCCCCGTCGCCGCCGGCGGTGGAAATCGGCAGCAGCTTCTTTTTGGGGTGGCTGGTCGAGCTTTCCGCCAGCGGCACCAGCGCCATCGTCGGCAGGCCGCTGTAGCGCTCCACCTCGTCGGGGTTCTTGACCGTGTTGTCCAGGTATTCGCGGAAGAACGCCAGGGCCACGCCCACGGGAACGCTGAGGAAAATCGCCAGCAGCACGTTGAAGAGCACGTTGGGGCTGTAGGGGAACATCGGGACGCGGGCCGGATCGACCACGCGAATATTGCTGGAGCGGAGCCCGGCCGAGATGCCGGCTTCGTTCAACTGCTGCTGCAGTCCGTCGTAGAGCTGCTTGTTGGTGGTGACCTCGCGCTTGATGACGTTGTATTCGATCAGGCGCTGGTTGAGCTCGTTGACCTCCGCCTTCTGCTTCTCCACCAGGTCGCGCACCAGATTCTCGCGCTTCACCGAGGATTGGTAGTCTTCCTGCAGCCGCCCCAGGATGATCTGCTGCTGCCGCGCCAGCAGTCCGTCCACTTCCTTGATCTGCTCTTCCAGCCGCTGCATGCGCGGATGCTGCGGGCCGAACTGCGTGCGCGCCTCGGCGTGCTGCGCTTGAAGCTCGGAGAGCCGGTATTGCAGCTTCTCAGTCAGCGAATCCTGGAACAGATTGGGGTCCTTGCCGGAGGCCGCCTGGCGGTAGACCGATTCCTTCTGCGCCCGGTCGGCTTCGGCCTGGGAGAGCTCGTGGTTCAGGTCGCTCAACCGTTGGGTGAGGACGTTCTGGCGCTCGTCAATCGAAACCAGGTTGTAACGGCGCTCGAAGTCCACCAGCTGCGATTCCGAGACCTCGACCTTGGAGCGCAGCTCGCGCAACTGGTCGCTGAGCCACTCGGACGCTTTCATCGTCGCCTCGTAGCGGGTGCGGAAGTTGTGCTCGATGAAGTTGTTGGCGTGGGCGTTGGCGATGCGAGACGCCAGTTGCGGGTCGCGGCTGTAGTAGTGGATCTCGATCAGCCAGCTGTTGGGGACGGCGGTGACGCGCAGGTTGCCCTGAAACTGTCGGATCAGGCGCGACTCATCGTTGGCGTCGAGCGGCGTCTCCACCGGCAGCGGCCCGGCGGCCTGGGCGCTTTCTTCCTTCGGGCTGCGGAACTCGGGCTCCCGGTCCAACCGCAGGGTGTTGATGGTCAGAATCGCCATCGTGTCGCTCTCCAGCACGCGAATCTGCGTGCGGAGGTAGTCCTGGAAACTCCACGGGTCGGTGGGCACCGTGCTTTCCTTCATCAGCGTCGAGGGGTTCTCGCGGTCGATGGCCACGCGCACCACCGCCTCGTACATCTTCGGCAGGCGCAGGGAAACCAACAGCACCGTGAGTACTGTGGTCAGCACGAAGAGGAAAATCGTCAGCCGGTACTTGCGCAGCACGCGCAGGTAGT
>JAXIPK010000077.1:0-3956 GCA_045402975.1 Acidobacteriota bacterium | reverse complement strand
CGCGGCCTGCAGCTCGAGAGCCCGGACCGTGTGGCGTTCATGGGCACGAAGACCTTCATTTACGAGCAGGGCAAAGAGAAGAGCAGCGTCAGCTTCAACTACACCGAGAACGGGGACGCCAAGGAGCTGCAACGGTGGTTCGAGGCTATCGCGCGCGGGCGATATCTCTACGCGCAACTGGAAGCGCGGCTGGACTACGACCGCTTGGGCATCATTCCGGTGATCCGCGAGTTGGAGCGCGACTTCAATTCCGGCCAGATCGTCGACCCGCAGCAGTTCGCGCCCTTGCTGCAGCAGGTGGTGAGCGACCCGCAGGTGGCGCGTCTGGCGCAAACGCGCGCCGGCGAAATGCTGCGCCGCATCCAGGGCGCGCCGCCGCGGCTGCAACTGGAGTTGGTGGAGAAGCCCACCGGCCGCTACTACCGGCTGGTGGTGGACGGGCCCGACCGTACGCTCTACGAGGCGCGCCAGTTGGCGGAGTCGCCGAACCTCCAGCCGTGGAACGTGCCGCCGTCAGCAGGGGCCCGCCTGCAGGACCTTCTGCAACTAACCAACAACCTGCGCGGGATGCACGCCCTGGCCGACGCCGACGAACTCCCGATTGTCTATCGCTTCACCTACGAGTCGGGCGCGGAGCACAACCTGGCGGTATTCGCGCAGCCGCCCAACGCGCTGGTGGCGGAGATGGTGCACGTGTTCCGCCAGGTTATCCAGCAGAGCTATCTTCGCCAGCGGCTGGACAAATCGGTGGAGGGCGAAGGCGAGCTGCTGCTGGTGGTGCTGCAGGAACTGGAAGCGCTGCTGGCCCGGGACGGCGTGATTGCTCCACAGGAGTTCGTGCCGCAACTCGAAGCCATTGCCGGCGGCGAGAGCTATGACTCGGTGACGCGCCAGCTGGCCCAGCGGGTGCTGATTCGGATCCGGGGTTCTTCCCCCGCCAGCCAGTAGGTCAGCGGATCAGGATTCCAGCGTAGCCCACCACTTGCGCGCGGTCGCCGGTGATGTCTCCCGAGTTGGCGTAGCGGACGAGCTCCCCGCCGGTTGCTCCCAGCTCCCGCGCCGCCGTCAGCATGGCGACCGCCGGCCCGAACCCGCACATGGAAATGTTCTCGCGGTGAACCGTGTCGTAGAGTCCGCGCGGGTCGAGAGCCACGATGCGATCAATGGCCAGGTGGTCCTTGCGGCGGTTGATGCTGTCGGATTCGTAGTGATTCAAGTCTGAGGACGCAACAATCAGCGGGCGCGCTTCCGCTCGTTTCACCACGCCGGCAATGGCCCGGCCCAACTCCTCCAGCGGCTCGTAGCGGCCCACACCGAGCGCGATGGGCACGATGCGGAAATCCGACTGGAGAACTTGCAGGAAGGGGAGCTGGACTTCCAGCGAATGCTCGAAGCGATGGGCGCCGGCGTCTTCTTCGAGTCGCGGGCAGGCCTTCATCAGCTCGGCGGCCAGCGCGGCGTCAATCGGAACGTCGCCCAGCGGCGTCTCCCACTCGCCCTCCGACATGATGGCCAGCGGGCTGCCGTAGCCGGTGTGGTTGGGGCAGAGGATGATGTAGCTGGCGGCGGGTTGCAGGCGGCTGTAGACCGCGCCGGCGACGTGGCCGGAATACATGATGCCGGCGTGCGGCACCACGCACCCGAGCACAGTTTCACGCGACGCAACCGGCTGAACGTAGTTTCCCAGCTCGCGGCGGAGCTCTTCCGGGCGCGCAGGATAGAAGCGGCCGGCTACGGCGGGTGCGCGGCGCATTTCCGCACCTCTCAAAGAAATCGTAGACCTGTGGAGGGGCGGCGTCAAGAAAGGGAAGACCGGGTGAGGAGCTACTGGCGGTTCTGGCCGTGCTTGCCCTTGATCTTGGTGGCGACGTCGCCGCCGGCGATGTACTCAACCTCCACGCGGTCGGCGAACTGGTAGGGTTTGTTCTTGTCCCACTGCTCGCCGATTTTGGTGGCGAGCTTTTCGTCAAAAGTGAAAGTGCGCACCAGGTTGTAGTCCTCGCGGCTGCGCACGGTGATGGCGACGCGCGTCACCGAGAGCACCTCGCCCTTGAACTTCTCCTTCTTGGGCTTGGGGGCCTTGATGGTGATGGGCGCCGTCTCGGCTACCTGGCTGACCACAGGAAGCGGCACGACCACGAGGAGCACTGCGAGCAGGAGGAATGCGCGTCTAAGAGAGGTCATCACTGCTGATCCGAAGGGATTTCAGGAACCGAATGTCCTGAGGGGTAATGGTGAGGCGAGAGTCGCCATCGGTCTCGGCTTCGAGGCTTTCTTCGTCCAGGCGAATCTTGAGCGACTTGAGGAAGTGGCGGTCCTGCCGGGTCATGTTGGGGTTGGCGGCGGCCTGGCCCTGGCGGCTCAGGCCGACAACGGCGTCGAGCATCAGAAAAACGTCGTAGCCGTTGGCGCGGATGCGGGAAATGGCGGCAGCAATGCGGTCGGATTCGGAAACCGTTTCGTTGATGGCGCGTCCCAGCTCTCGAAGCAACTGCTTCATGCGGTTGTCGAGCTCCACTGTGCCCCTCGGTCCAACATTCTGCGCTGCTGGGCGGATTGTATGCCCGCAGAAAAAGCGGTGTCAAGGCAAATGGCAGCCGCTTGCTTGCGAGGCCGAGGGGGGCTCGGCTACCATACAAACGTGAGGCCCCGATGAAGAAACCCTCCGCAGCGGAAGCCGCCGCGCGCAGCGAGCGCAAGGAGAAGTTCGAGACCACCTCGCACATCGAGATCAAGAGCTCGTACGGGCCGGGCGACACAGGCGGCTTCGACCCGGAGCGCGACCTCGGCTTCCCGGGTGAGTCTCCCTTTGTCCGCGGCGTCTACCCGACAATGTATCGCGGGCGGCTGTGGACGATGCGGCAGTATGCCGGCTACGCCACCGCCGCCGACTCCAACCAGCGCTTCCGCTACCTGCTGGAGCACGGGCAGACGGGACTCTCGGTCGCTTTCGATTTGCCGACGCAGATCGGGCTCGACTCCGACCATCCGCTGGCGCGCGGGGAAGTGGGGCGCGTGGGCGTGGCGATTGATTCGCTCGAAGACATGGAAGTGCTCTTCGACGCCATCCCGCTCGACCGCGTCTCCACTTCGATGACCATCAACGCCACAGCTGCCATCCTGCTGGCGCTCTACGTGGCGGTGGCGCGCCGCCAGGGGGTGGACGTGCGGCGGCTTTCGGGCACGGTGCAGAACGACATTCTGAAGGAGTACATTGCGCGCGGGACGTACATCTATCCGCCGCAGCCGGCCTTGCGCTTGGTGACGGACATCTTCGCTTACTGCCGCGAGCACCTGCCGGAGTGGAACACGATTTCCATCAGCGGCTATCACATCCGCGAGGCTGGCTCGACCGCGGTGCAGGAAGTGGCGTTCACGCTGGCGAATGCGCTGACCTATCTGAAAGCCGCCGTAGAGCGCGGGCTGAGCGTGGACGACGTGGCCCCGCGCGTCTCGTTCTTCTTCAACGCCCACAGCAACTTCCTCGAGGAAGTTGCCAAGTACCGCGCGGCGCGGCGGCTGTGGGCGCGGCTGGTACAGGAGCGCTTCCAGCCGCGCAACGAGCGCTCGCTGATGCTGCGCTTCCACGCCCAGACAGCGGGGTCGAGCCTGACGGCGCAGCAGCCGGACGTGAACGTAGTTCGGACGGCGCTGGAGGCGCTGGCGGCGGTGTTGGGCGGCTGCCAGTCGCTGCACTGCAACGCCAAGGATGAAGCGCTGGGGCTGCCAACGGAAGAAGCGGCGCTGCTGGCGCTGCGTACCCAGCAGGTGATCGCGCAGGAGAGCGGCGTGGCCAACACGGCCGACCCGGTGGGGGGGAGCTACTTCATCGAGTCGCTCACCGAAGAGATCGAGCGGCGGGCGCGCGAGTACGTGCAGAGAATCGAAGCGATGGGCGGGATGCTGGTGGCGATCGAGAAAGGGTACGTGCAGCGAGAGATCGAACAGGCGGCGTT
>JAXIPK010000386.1:0-5046 GCA_045402975.1 Acidobacteriota bacterium | reverse complement strand
GCTTGATGCCCAGGCGGTCGCGGGCCAGCAGCAGCCGCTTCTGCCGCGCATCCCACAGCGCAAATCCGAACATCCCTTGGAGGTGCGGCAGCAGGCCTTCGCCGTGTTCTTCATAGAGGTGAACGATGACTTCGGCGTCGCCGTGAGTGGAAAAGCGATGCCCGCGCTTTTCCAGCCCGTCGCGTAGCTCGCGGTAGTTGTAGATTTCGCCGTTGAGGACCACGCGCACCGAGCCGTCTTCGTTGGCCACCGGCTGGTTTCCAGTTACGAGGTCAATGATGCTCAGGCGGCGAAAGCCCAGGCTGGCTTCCGGGCTGGTGAAAAAGCCGTCGGCGTCCGGCCCGCGATGGACCAGAGCCGAGGTCATTCGGGCCAGCAGCGCGTCGTCCCGCCGGCCCACGAATCCGCAGATGCCGCACACGTTGGTCTCCCGGTTGAGTAGTCTGGCACTGTTTCGTCATCGCGACAAGTCACGCGCCCGTGCGTCGAACAGCGTAGCGGGCCAGAAGCGCGAGCCCGACTGCGGCCCAGAAAATCCCGCGCAGCCGCTGCACCAGCGCCAGGCTGGCGCCGTGCTCCACCCCTAGCCGCATCAGCTTGAACAGCGCCACCAGCCCGCCCTCGTCCGTCCCCACGCGGCCGGGAACGAAGAAGAAAATGGTAGTCAGGCCTTTGCTGAAGGCTTCGATGATCACGACGTCCACCCAACTGATCCACAGGCCCATGGCGGCGAGGATGACGAAAATCTCCAGCAGCGCGAAGCCCTGCGAGACCGTCTCCCAGAAAAACATCAGCCGGAATCGCAGCGTGTTGCGGGCGTAGAAGTCGAGCAGTTGCTGCTCGGCGCTCTCCAGCCGCTCGCGCCGCCGCTCCACCCAGCCGCGCAGCCCGGCGCGCGCCAACAGGCCGAGCGATTGGGAAAGCACGCGCACCCGGCGCTTGAGGATCCAGCGCCCGCCCAGCCACAGCACAATGAAGAGAACAATCAGAACCCAGGCGGCGAGCTGCCGTTGCGCCGCCGTCTCCAGCCGCACCAGGCCGAGGGCCAACCCTGCTACCAGGACAAACGTGGAAGTAATGGTGTAGGCGCCCGCTTCCAGCAGGGCTCCGCCCAGCCCGATGCGCATGGGCATTTGCTCGCGCAGCAGGCCGGCTTTGGCGGGCTCGCTCAGCAGCGGTCCGGCAAAGGTCAGGTAGCCGATGGCCTGCGCCGCCAGTCGTGCCTGAAACATTTCGCTGAACGACGGCAGCTCGTGGTGGGCGGCGAAAGCATAGCGCCAGGCCAGCGTGCGCGCCGCATAGCGGCCCGTGGAGACCAGCAGCACCAGCAGGAACGTCCAGCCCACATCGAGGAGCTGCTGGAAGATGGCTCCCCAGCCGATTCGGCTCAGCAAAACGAAAAAGAACACCACACCGACAATCAGGGAAATCAGCTCGAGCTTGCGCATTGCTCCGCTCGTGAAAAACAGGTCAGCCTAGTGGGATTCCGAGCGCCTGTAAACGGGAATCTGGGGTCAGCGCGAACTTGTGCCGGCGGACTTGAAGCGAGCCAGGGCCGCGGCCTCCAGCAGCGGCCGGCCGGCAAAAGGCAGGAAGGGACGCTCGCGGATGGCGCCCACCTGTCGGACGACGCGGTTCTCAGCATCGAGCATCCCCAGCAGCTCCGCCAGTGTCGGAGCGATATCCATCGTGGTGGCCGGCTGGCTCAGGCGCTCGCCGGCCGGCAGATGGAACTCACGTCCGCCCCAGAGCATGAACGTGGTGCGGGTGACCTCCTCGATCAATCCGCCGTGGCTGCCGCCGGAAGTCTGGCTCTTGGAGGAAAAATTCCAGAGGTGGTTGCTCCACAGCAGCAGGTCCGGCAACTGCGCGCGATATTTCCACCGCAGCCCGCGCAGGTAGCGCTGCCGGTCGGCGTCGCTGGGAAAACCGGCGAGCACTTGTTGGAACTCGGGGTTGTCCACAAACGGCTCGGTGTGGAGGCCGGCGATGTCGTCGAAGATGAGCGGCGCCACCGTGTAGTGTGTGTTGTGGACGGCGGCCAGCCACTGGCGCGGGCTGTGGAACTCGCTCAGCCACCAGAAAGCCGGCGTGCCGTTGGGCGCCTGGAAGCCCTCATCGTAGAGCAGACCGAGCGGATCGAGATCGGCCGCCGGTCCCAAATCGAGCTTGCCGTCAGTCTCCTGCGTGAGGTTGTGGATGGGCAGATAGCGCAGGTCGCCGCTAGTGGATTCGAGGAGCAGCGCCTGGCCGCCGCGCCGCAAGTTGTTCTGCGCGGTCGAGACAATCCAGATGGCCTGCCGCAACTCCACTTCAGCGGGCAGCCAGCCGCGCGCCATCAACGCGGCGCGCACTGACTCGACCGGCAGCGTCCGCACCATCAAGTCCACCGGGTTCGGGTCCTGGCCGGCGGGTGGATTGGGCAGGCTGTAGTTCGAGAGGACGGAGACGTAGTCCATCGGGACGCGCTCGCCCTGCAAGTTCTGTGTGGACTCGACCCAGTTCAGCTGCTCGTCCAGCCCAATGGTGTAGTGCGTGAGTTGGTAGACGGAGTTGCGCCGGCCGAAGTAGCGCTTGGGAATCAAATCCGAGACCGGCGATTTGTTCTTTTCCAGCCAGGCCAGCGGGTCGGACGCGCGGCAGAGCTCGGCGAGGCGGCGCAGGGCGCGGAGCTGGGCGGCGTCCAATGTCTGCTCTTCCTCGAAACGCTTCACTACATCGCGCCAGTAGTAGTCGGGACGAGCGTTGAGGTTCGGCAGCCAGGCGCCCACCCCGATGTAGTAGTCCTCGTAGCCACTGAGGTCGGCCTCGAGCCACCGCCAGACATCCGCCAGCGTGCTCTGCAACAACTCGCGCAGGCGGGCGCGCTGCGCGTCGGTGAGCCGCCGCTGCTCGCGCGCTTGCAGCAGCAGTTGCAGGCGGTTCAAGTCGTTGTTGCGCAGGTGGATTTCGGCGCGGGCGTTGCCGAAGTTGTCGATGAAGGCAGTGGAGTAGCCGTCCTCGCCGCCGGCGCCTTTGCCGTAGGGCGAGGATGGGCTCTCGTAGATGCGCGGGTAGTCAACGCCCGGGATGGGACTGGAGAGCGCGCGGCCGGCGTCTTCGGCCATCACCGTCGCCACCGTGTGCCCGCCGAAGAGGCGGGTGCGAAAGGCGCGGGTGATGGGCCAGGCCTGGTTGATGGCGCCGGGCTCGTACTCGGAGCCGTGGTCGGAAACCACCGCCACCAGCGTGGAGTCGCGGCGCTGGCTTTGCTCAATCGCGTTGAAGATGCGCCCGATGCGGCGGTCCATGCGGATCATGCGGTGGATGAGGTTCTCGGGATTCGGGTCCACGTGCTGCTGGTGGTCGAGGGAGAAAAACGTGCTGACGTAGTCGTAGCGCTCGCCGCGTACCGTGTCCAGTTCCAGCAGCTTCGCGGAGATGTGGTCGGCGGCGAACTCTTCGGAAAAATCGGGGTAGTTCATTCCTTCCACTTGCCGCGCCAGGTGACGCCGCACGATTCCCCAGGGGTTGGACTCGCCCGCCGTCAGGTAGGCCCCCGCCATGCCGCTCAGGTAGCTGGCGGGCGTGAGGCGGTAGTACATCTGCGGCGTGTCGTAGCGGCGGAGCGGTTGGAAGGCGTCGGCAAACAAGCTGACGCCGGTCTGGTCGAGCTCCCACACTGCGGTCGTCTTGCGGCCGCGGCGCGTGGCGATGTCCCACGTGTCGCGGAAGGCGTCGAGGTAGCCGCGCAACTGGCCGTTGGCGCGGTTGAAATACATGTGGCGCTTGATGACGCTGGGCTGGCCGGTTTCGATCACCGACCAGGCGATAGCGCTGAGCGTGGTGGTGGAGGAATACATGTTCTCCGCCACGACGCCCTGCTGGTAGAAGTAGCGCCGCAGGTTGGGCACCAGGTCGCGGCTGCCGGTTTGCAGGCGGAAGAGTGCCACGGCGCGGCGAAAGCCCTCCGGGTCGGGCAGCCGCTCCACCTTCTCGGGGTTGTCCGGATCCATCAGTGCGTCAATGAGGACCGGGCTCAGGCCATCCACCTTGATGACGATGAGCCGAGGCGGCGCGGCGGGCTCGGACAGCGGACTCGCCGGTTCAGCCGCGGACGCGTTCACCGCCGCAGCGGCAAGCAGCGCCAGTGCGAGTCCGAGGAGGACGCGAAGCCGCCGCATTACTAGTGTCCCCCGGCAGCTTGGGCCAGCGGCGGATGGGAGAGCTGCTCGCGCAGCAGCCGGGCGAGCTCCAGGCAGGAGTCTTCGATCTCGGCGCGCTGCGGATCAGTGGCGCGCGCACAGCCGCTCAACCGGTTTTCCAACCCCGCCAGCTCGGCCTCCAGCTTGCCCGTGTGCCGCTGCCACTCGCCGCGCAGCTCCGGATCGCCCGCGGCCATCTGGCTGATTTCCATCAGCAGGCTCAGGTAGGCTTCCAGCTCGGGCGGCACCGGCGTTTCCGGCCCGCAGGAGACCGCAGCCGCTTGCTTCAATTCCCTGTGGGTTGCCTCGAGGAATGCGCGCAGTCCGCGGAGGCGCTTTTCGTCCAGGCGACGCTGCTCTTCCGCGACGCGCGCCTGCGTTTGCTGCTCCACTCGGGCGAGTTGACGCTCGAAGTCAGCGCCGGCCGGGAAGCGCCGCTGCCAGACCTGACGAGCAAGCTCCAGCGTGGCGTCGAGCTCGGGCACGGCGCGCCCCGCGGGGAGCAGCAGCTGCTGCCGGTAGAGCGTGGCGTACAGCTTCGCCAGCACTTTCTCCAGCTCCGGGCCCTTTACCGGTTCGTTGGTGAGGAAGTATTGCAGCGGTTCCCGCAGGACCGCCAACGAGCCGAGATCCCCAGGCCGCGCCGCGATGAAGTCCTGCAGGCGCGCCTGGTGGCGCCACGCCTCCAGCCGCCGGGTAAATTCCTGCTGCTGCGCCGCCGTAGGCTGATCCTCGGGCACTCCGAGGCGCCCCCGCATTGTCTCCCGCACCTCGTTCACCTGACCGCAGAGCGCCCGGCCGCCCTCGGCCCGCAAGCTTTCAAACTGAATGCGCGCCAGTTGTTCTTCCACGCGCCCGGGGC
>JAXIPK010000051.1:0-5990 GCA_045402975.1 Acidobacteriota bacterium | reverse complement strand
ATCATCACCTTCGGCACCATGGCCGCCAAGGCCGCGCTCAAAGATGTAGCCCGCGCCCTGGAAGTGCCCTACGCCGACGCCGACCGCCTCGCCAAGCTGGTCCCGCCCACCCTCAACATCTCGCTCGAAGAGGCCCTCAAGCAGTCACCGCCTCTCAAGCAGGCCTACGAGAAGGACGCCAGGACCAAACAGGTGATTGACATTGCCCGCCGCCTCGAGGGCCTCTCCCGCCACGCCTCCACCCACGCCGCCGGCGTCGTCATCGCTCCCCGCCCGCTCCAGGAAATCGTCCCGCTCTACAAAACCAACCGCGACGAGCTTCTGACGCAATTCGACATGAACGACCTGGAGCGCATCGGCCTGCTTAAGATGGATTTCCTCGGCCTCGCCACCCTCACCGTGCTCGACGACGCCGTGCAGTTGATCCGCCAGAGCCGCGGCTCCGACTTTCGTCTCGACGATATTCCCCTCGACGACCGCGCCACCTTCGAGCTTTTCTCCCGCGGCGCCGCCAGCGGCATCTTCCAGTTTGAGTCGCACGGCATGCGGGAGATCCTGCGCCGCTACCAGCCCACCCGCTTCGAAGACCTCATCGCCCTCAATGCCCTCTACCGACCGGGGCCGATTGAAGGCGGGATGATCCCCGACTTCATCGCCCGCAAGCACGGCCAGCGCGAAATCGCCTACGACCTGCCCGAGCTCAAAGAAATCCTGGAAGAGACCTACGGCGTCATCGTCTACCAGGAGCAGGTGATGCAGATTGCCAACCGCCTCGCCGGTTTCTCGCTCGGCGAGGCCGACATCCTCCGCCGCGCCATGGGCAAGAAGAAGCCCAAGGAGATGGCGGCCCAGAAAGAGAAGTTCCTGGCGGGCTGCAAGCAGAACAAGCTCAGCGAGAAGAAAGCGGCCAAGGTTTTCGACCTCATGGCACAGTTCGCCGGCTACGGCTTCAACAAGTCGCACTCCACCGCCTACGCCCTGCTCGCCTACCAGACCGCTTATCTCAAGACGCACTACCCGGTGGAGTTCATGGCGGCGCTGCTGACGGCGGAAACCGGCAACCAGGAGAAAGTCGTCAAGTACATCGGCGAGTGCCGCGAGATGGGCATCACCGTCCTTCCGCCCGACGTCAACTCCAGCGACTGGAGCTTCACTCCCGCCGGTGGCGCCATCCGCTTCGGCCTGGGCGCGGTGCGCAACGTCGGCTTCAACACCGTCCAGGCCATCCAGGCCGCTCGCCGCCAGCTCGGCCGCTTCACTTCCATCTTCCAGTTCTGTGAGGAAGTGGACTCGCGCGTCCTGAATCGCCGCGTGCTGGAGAGCCTGATCAAAGCCGGCGCGCTCGATTCGCTCGGCGCCAGCCGCGCCGCGCTGTTTGAAGTCATCGACCGCGCCCTGGAGCGCGGCGCCCGCCAGCAGCGCGACAAGGAGAGCGCCCAGCACGGCCTCTTCGGCGGCCCGCTTGAGCCTCCGCCGACTCCGCCGCTCCCCGACGTCGAAGAGTGGGCCGAGCACGATCGCCTGGCCGCAGAGAAAGAAATGCTCGGCTTCTTCATCACCGGTCACCCGCTCTCCCGCTACGAGGGCCGCCTGCGTGAGCTCGCCGCCGTTCCCATCGCCGAGCTCGAGCAGCACCGCAACAACGAAGCCCTGCGCCTGGGCGGCATCATCGTTCGTGTCCGCCCCATGCGCAGCAAGCGCGGCGACCGCTGGGCCATCGCCACCCTCGAAGACATGAGCGGCGTCACCGAGCTGCTGGTTTTCCCCGAAGCCTTTCGCAAGCTCGAGAGCAAGCTTTACCCCGACGCCGCATTGCTGGTAAAAGGGCGCCTGCGCGTGGAGGATGCCGGCATCCGGCTGGCGGTGGAGGACGCCGTGCCGCTGACACAGGCGCCGACGGCTGCCAACCCGCGCCTGGTGGTACTCTTGGATGTAAACCGCATCAGCGTCGATACGGTGGCGCGCCTCGACGATCTCTTCCGCCGCAAGCCCGGCCGCTCGCCGGTCGAGCTCAAGCTCCCGCCCGAGTTCGGCGAGCTGAGCGGCGCCCGCGACCTCCGCGTCCAGCTCGACGACGAGCTGGTCAGCGAGTTGAAACAACTCTGCGGCGACTCCGCCGTCAATCTGGTGCAATAGTCATGGCCGAGCGCGGCGCCCAACAGCAACTGGCCGAGCTCGAGCGCCAGCTCGCCGACCTCGAGTCGCGCTCCCAGACTCCCGGCGCCGACGACACCAGCGTTCAGGAGCAGATTGACGAGCTGAAGAGCCAGGTCGCGGCCCTGCGCGACGAAGTGGACAACCTCCAGTCACCGACCTGGAAGCGCGTCGAGCTTGCCCGTCACTCCCAGCGTCCCTACACACTCGACTACGTCGGCCTGCTCTTTGAAAGCTTCAGTGAGATTCACGGCGACCGCAGCGTCGGTGACGACCCCGCCATCGTCTGCGGCATGGCCCGCTTCCACGGCGAGCCGGTGCTGGTCGTCGGCCACCAGAAAGGCCACGACACCAAGGAGCGCGTCGCCCGCAACTTCGGCCAGCCCAAGCCCGAAGGCTACCGCAAAGCGCTGCGCGCCATGCAGCTCGCCGCCAAGTTCCGCCGGCCCATCTTCAGCTTCATCGATACCCCCGGCGCCTATCCCGGCGTCGACGCCGAAGCGCGCGGCCAGGCTGAGGCCATTGCTTACAACCTGCGCGAGATGTCGCGCCTGCCGGTCCCCATCGTCGTCACCGTCACCGGCGAAGGCGGCAGCGGCGGCGCGCTCGGCATCGCCATCGGCGATAAGGTCAGCATGCTGGAGAACTCTTTCTATTCCGTCATTTCGCCCGAAGGCTGCGCCTCCATCATGTGGCGCGACGCCTCCAAGAAAGAGCTGGCCGCCGAGGCTCTGCGCATCACGCCCGAGGATCTGCTGGCCCTCGGCATCATCGATGAAATCATCCCCGAGCCCGAGGGCGGCGCCCACCGCGACTACAAGGGCATGGCGGAGATCCTCGACGCCCTGCTCACCCGCTCTCTCGCCGAGCTGCGCCCCTTGTCCACCAAGGAATTGCTCGCCCGCCGCTACGAAAAATTCCGCCGCATGGGCCAGTTCTTCCGCCTCACCTGACCCTCTCCGGTTCGCTCGATGCTTTCCGTTATTGTCCCCACCTACAACGAAGCGGGCCGCATCGAGGAGTTGCTGAGCGAATTGCGAGCGCAGAACCCGACTTGCGACCTCATTGTGATAGATGGCTCGAGCACGGATGCTACGGTCGCGCTGGCGCAGCCCTACGCGTACGTTGTCGTCACCCAGCCCAACCGGGGGCGGCAACTCAACTTGGGCGCGCGGGCGGCCCGCGGTGATCAACTTCTTTTTCTGCACGCCGACGTGCGGTTGCCGCCGGCCGCTTTGGCGGCCGTCCAGCGCGCCTTGAGCGACTCGGAAGTAGCCGGCGGCACCTTCCGGCTGGAGTTTGCCGGCGCCGACCTCGCCAGTCGCGTCTTCAGCTTCGTCGACCGCTGGCGGCGGTGGTTCGGCATCTTCTATGGCGACTCGGGCATCTTCGTCCGGCGCGACGTGTTCGAGCGCCTCGGCGGCTTCCGGGAGTGGCCGGTACTGGAGGACTACGATTTCTGCCGGCGGCTGGTGCGGACGAAGAAAACGGTTTGCTTGCCGGAGCGCTTGTTGGTTTCCTCCCGCCGCTGGCAGGGCAACCTGCTGCGCACGCTTGCGCAATGGTTCTTCATCCATTCGCTCTACTTCCTGCGCGTCTCGCCCGCGTGGCTGGCGCGCTGGTATCCGCCGGTGCGGGGCTGCGCCGCGCCCGCGGAGCTGAAGGCGGGACGCGGGCGGCGCGATTGACGCTCCCAAGACCCTGTGCTAATTTATTGTGTTTGGACTTGGGCCGTTTGATTCCCAGGGCACGTCAATCACACTGAGATTCGGAGGGAGAATGAGTCCTTCAGCGCGGCGCTACTTGTTCACGTCGGAGTCGGTCACCGAAGGCCACCCCGACAAGATCGCCGACCAGATTTCCGACGCCGTCCTCGACGCCGTCCTGGGGCAGGACCCGAAGGGCCGCGTCGCCTGCGAGACCCTGGTCTCCACCGGCCTGGTCTTGATTTCCGGCGAGATCACCACCGAGGCCTGGATCGACTTCAACAAGATTGCCCGCGACACCGTGCGCCAGATCGGCTACACCGACACCCGCTTTGGTTTCGACGCCGATAGCTGCGCCGTGCTCACTGCGGTCAAGGAGCAGTCGCCCAACATCAAGATGGGCGTCGACACCGGCGGCGCCGGCGACCAGGGCCTGATGTTCGGCTTTGCCTGCGACGAAACCGAGGCCCTCATGCCCATGCCCATCATGCTGGCCCACGGGCTCACCCAGCAACTAGCCCACGCCCGCCGCGACGGCACCCTTCCTTTCCTCCGCCCCGATGGCAAGTCGCAGGTCAGCGTCGAGTACGTGGACGGCCGGCCGGTTCGCGTGGCCACCGTCGTCATCGCCGCCCAGCACAACGAAGACGTCAGCAATGAGACGCTCCGCCGCGGCATCCGCGAGAAAGTCATCGCCAAGGTCATTCCCTCCGAAATGCTCGATTCCAAAACCACCTACCTCATCAACGGCACCGAGCGCTTCGAGGTCGGCGGACCCCACGGCGACTGCGGGCTCACCGGGCGCAAGATCATCATGGACACCTACGGCGGCACCGCCCGCCACGGCGGCGGCGCTTTTTCCGGCAAGGACCCCACCAAGGTCGACCGCTCCGCTTCCTACATGGCCCGCTACATCGCCAAGAATCTTGTCGCTGCCGGGCTGGCCCGCCGCGTCGAGGTCCAATTGGCCTATTGCATCGGTGTAGTCGAGCCGGTGTCGCTGATGGTTGATACCTTCGGAACGGGCGTCATGGAGGACGAGCAGCTTGTCGAGCTGGTTCGCGCCACCTTCCCGCTCACCCCGCGCGGCATCATCGAAGCTCTGGACCTGCTGCGGCCGGTGTATCGCAAGACCGCCGCCTACGGCCACTTCGGCCGCCCCGAGCCGGAATTCACCTGGGAGAGGACCGACAAGGCGGACGCCTTGCGCCGCGCCGCCGGACGCGAGCAGGTGGCCGCGAAGTCGTAGCGCTCTTGCGCTCTCGAATCGCATAGGATTCATTCCGTACCGTTCTGCGAGGACAAGACACAATGGCAACCACACAACGCATCGCTTCCGACATCAAAGACGCCGCTCTGGCCGAGCGCGGCCGCATCCGCATCGAATGGGCCGGCCAGCAGATGCCGGTGCTGGCGCAAATCCGCGAGCGCTTCAAGAAAGAGCAGCCGCTCAAGGGCCTGCGCCTCGGCGCCTGCCTCCACGTCACCACCGAGACCGCCAACCTCGCCATCACCCTCCGTGACGGCGGCGCCGAGTTTTTCCTCTGCGCTTCGAATCCGCTCAGCACCCAGGACGACGCGGCGGCCTCGATGGCCACCGACTTCGGGATTCCCGTCTTCGCCATTCGCGGCGAAGACAAGGACACCTACTACGCCCACATCAACACCGTTCTTGACGCCAAGCCCCACTTCACCATGGACGACGGCTGCGACCTCGTCCACACCGCCCACACCTCGCGCAAGGACGTTCTCGCCGGCGTGCGCGGCGGCACCGAAGAAACCACCACCGGCGTCATCCGCCTGCGCAGCATGGCCAAGGAAGGCGTGCTCGCCTATCCCGTCATCGCCATCAATGACGCCTACACCAAGCATCTTTTCGACAACCGCTACGGCACCGGCCAGTCCACCATGGACGCCATCATGCGCTCCACCAACCTGCTGCTGGCCGGAGCGACCATAGTCGTCGCCGGCTACGGCTGGTGCGGCCGCGGCATCGCAACCCGCGCTCGCGGGATGGGCGCCCAAGTCATCGTCACTGAAGTTGACCCCGTGCGCGCGCTCGAAGCCGCCATGGACGGCTTCCGTGTTCTGCCCATGGCCGAAGCCGCCGCCATCGGCGATGTCTTCATC
>JAXIPK010000298.1:0-4717 GCA_045402975.1 Acidobacteriota bacterium | reverse complement strand
GTCCAGACGGCGTTCGGGCGTGTAGCGAACGACGCCGATGGCGAAGCGCAAGCCGAATTCCGTCATACCGCTGCGGGCGCTCCAGTCGCGGAGGCCTTGCTTGAGGCGGTCGGTGAGAATGTAGGCGCCCTCGTCTTCAGTGTCGGGGAGAACCAAAAGGAACTCGTCGCCGCCGAAGCGCACAATGATGTCGGAGTTGCGGGTCTGGTTGCGGAAGATGTAGGCAATCTGGCGCAGCACGACGTCGCCGCCGGTGTGCCCCAGACTTTCGTTGACGCGGCGGAAGCCGGTGATGTCGGCCAGCATCATGGAGAGCGGCAGGTTGTAGCGTTGGACTCGGTTCAGCTCCCGCTGCAAAAGGACGCGCAGGTAGCGCCGGTTGTAGAGCTCGGTGACCGGGTCGAGCAGGGCCAGCTCGCGGTTCAGCTCCGCTTCAATCTTTTGCTTGACCGCCTCTTGCTCCAGCCCCTGGACGATGGCTTCCTTCTGGGCTAGGTAGAGATCCAGCAGCACCACCAGGGCAAAAAGGCCGTAGAGGAGCGGCCCGACAATGGACTGTCCCCAGGAGAGGCCGCCGGTGCGCGCCGCCATCAGCAAACCGTAGAGCGCCAGCCCGATGCCGATGACCCCCACCGCCAGGGCGATGGTGAGCCGGAGCTGCCAGTCGCGCTTGTGGCGGCGGGCAACCTGCTCTTGTTCTTCGAAATAGTCTTCGACCATTGGCTCCAGCGCGCCGGAATCCTTCGCGCCCTTCTACCCCCGATCGAATGCGATGGTAGGGCACGGGCATACGGGAGTCAAGCAGCAAACTCTGTGCATTCGCGGCCTGCCTATTGAAAACAAGGCGAGGGGGCGGATAGAATGACGGGGGTCTTCGCCACCCCAGTGTGGGAATCCACGCACAGTCAAGCAGCCGGTGGCGGCATCAAGCGACGAGGGCGTAAGGGACAGGGTACTGACCGATGGGCAAGAAGATGGGCCCGCTGCTTCTGCAGGCGGGACTGCTGACTCCCAAGGACCTGGAACGAATCCAGGAGGAAGCGCGCCGGCGACGGGTGTCGCTGCTGGACATCCTCCTCGATGAGAAGAAGGTGTCGGAGGAAAACCTGGCCGACACCATGGCGAAGTGGCTGCGGCTGCCGCGGGTGCACGTGGCCAGCCTGACGGTCGAACCGAACGCCCTCAGCACCATCAGCCAGGAGCTGGCGCGCAAGCACACCTGCCTGCCGGTGAAGCTGGAAGGCAAGTCGCTGGTGCTGGCGATGGCCAACCCGGCCGACTTCGAAGCCGTGCAGGCGCTGGAGTTTTCTTCCGGCCTGTCCATCCGGCCGGTGGTGGCCAGCCGGACGGAAATCCTGGACGGCATCGGAACGCACTATGCGCCCGACGAGCAGCTGCAGGACTTCCTGGCCAACGTGTCGGAGTCGAGCGAGTTCAACATCATGCCCGACGAAGAGGAGGGGAACGGGGATGTGAACCTGGACGCCTCCCGCAACGCCGCCGAGCAGGCGCCGGTGGTGAAGATGTGCAACCTGATCATCCAGGATGCGGTGCGGGCCGGCGCCAGCGACATCCACGTGGAGGCGGAGCTCAACTCCATCCGCGTCCGCCTGCGCGTGGACGGCGTGCTGCGCGACTACATGCAGGTGCCCAAGTGGCTCCACAACCCGCTGGTCTCGCGCATGAAGATTCTCGCCAAGCTCGACATCTCCGAGCGCCGCCTGCCTCAGGACGGCCGCATCAAAATTCAGCACCAGGAGAAGTCCATCGACCTGCGCGTCTCCACGCTGCCGACGCACTTCGGCGAGAAGGTCGTGCTGCGGCTGCTGGGCTCCTCCAGCATTCCCGGACTGGAGCAGTTGGGCTTCACCGAGCCGCAGGTCGGCATTCTCGATGCCGCCCTCGGCCAGCCGCAGGGCATGATCCTGACGACCGGTCCGACCGGCTCGGGCAAGAGCACCACGCTCTATTCCTGCCTGGTTCGGCGGCAGTCGCCGGAAGTGAACATCATCACCGTCGAAGACCCTATCGAGTATCAGATTCCCGGCATCAACCAGGTGCAGGTGAACGTCAAGGCCGGACTGACGTTTTCCGCCTCGCTGCGGTCCATCCTACGGCAGGACCCGGACATCATCCTGGTCGGCGAGATCCGCGACCTGGAGACAGCTGAGATTGCTTTCCAGGCCTCCATGACCGGCCACCTGGTGTTGAGCACGCTGCACACCAACAGCACGCTGGCGACGGTGGCGCGGCTGCTCGACATCGGCGTCGACCCTTTCCTGATTACCTCTTCGGTGAACGTGATCATCGCCCAACGCCTCGCGCGTCGCGTCTGCCAGCGCTGCAAGGAGCCTTACACGCCCTCCAGCGGCTTGCTGGAGCGTGTGAAGGTGGAGGAGCCCAACGTCATCTTCTACCGCGGCAAAGGTTGCCAGGCCTGCGGCAACACCGGGTTTGCCGGGCGCGTGGGGATTTATGAAATCCTGCGCCTGACGCCGACCATCAAGGAGCTCATCAACAAGAAGGCCTCGGAAGGTGAGATGCGCAAGGCGGCCGGGCTGGCGGGCACGCGCTTCCTGCTCGAAGAGGCGATGGACAAGGTGCGGCAGGGAATTACGACGTTGGAAGAAGTTCTGCGCGTCATCCAGCTGCAGGAAGAGGAAATCACCCGCTGCCCGAAGTGCAACAGCTTCATCAACCTCGATTTCTCCACTTGTCCTTATTGCCTGCACGCCCTCAAGTATCTGTGCGAATCCTGCGGGCAGGAGCTGAAGCTGGAGTGGAAGATCTGCCCCTACTGCAACACGCGCGTGGAGCGCGCCCCGAGCGCCGAAGGGGCCTTGCGGGCGCTGCCTCCCGGGTCCGCCTTAGCGCCGGCGCGCAAGGTGGCCGGAGCGCTGCCGGCGGCGGCTGGTCCGGCAGAGGCGCGGGGAGAGCGGGCGCCGGTCAAGAAACCACGCATCCTGGTGGTGGACGACGACGACGGAATCAAGAAAGTGGTTCAGAAGGCGCTGCAGCAGCTCCCGCTCGACAGCGACATCATGACCGCGAGCGACGGCGAAGAAGCCCTGGCGGCGGTGGAAGAAAACATCCCCGACCTGGTGATTTCCGATGTGATGATGCCGAAGATGGACGGCATCACGCTGTGCCAGAAGCTGCGGGAAGACTTCCGCACCGCCTTCATCCCCATCATGATGCTTACCGCCAGCGCCGACGAATCCAACCGCACCAAGGCCTACATGGTGGGGACCGACGACTACATCACCAAGCCGTTCGCCGTGCCGGATCTGAACGCGCGCGTGATGCGGCTGCTGCGGCGGACCTACGGCCTGTAGAGTTGAAGGATTACTACGCCATCCTGGGGCTCAACCCCGACGCTTCGCTTGATGATATCAAGCGCGCCTACCGGGCGCGGGCGCGCCAGGCTCACCCCGACCGCGTCAGCCACCAGGGGGACGCCGCTGAGGATGAAGCCACCGCGTTGATGGCGGGCCTGAACGAAGCCTACGCCGTTCTCTCCGACCCCGACCAGAAGCGCGAGTACGATTTGGAACTGGGCGCTTTTCGCTCCGGCGCGCCTCCGCCTCCGCCTCGACCCAGCCCCGCACCGGCCCCGGAGGCGCCGCCGGCTCCGCGTCGCGAGCGCGCCGTGGCCGGCGAAGAAGTGAGTTCCACTGTTGTCCGCGAGTTCGCCAACCGCCTGCGCAAAGACCTGCTGGAGAGCAAGAAGCCGATCCCCTGGACAGAGCGGAAGTTCGACGGGTTCGACTGGGTACTGGAGTCGGGGCTGTTCGTTTCCCACTACTACGTGGCGTCGCGCACTTATGGCACGGTCGATTTGTCGGCGGCGCAGGTGTTCGTCCACAACATGGAGAAGGCCATCCAGCAGGGCAACCACGTTTTCAAGAACGACTTCTTTCTTTTCCTGCTGGCCTTCCAGCGGCTGGTGGAGCCGGAACAAGTGCAGGCTGTCCTGCGCCGCTTCCAAACCACCAAGATGAGCACCAAGGTGTCATCCTTCCTGCTGGACGTGAGCCACGGGCGCAGCCTGCAGTGCGGGCCGTTCATCAAGGACGACACCTACCAGGCGTTGCTGAAGGCCCTGCGGCTGGGCCGCGGTTAGGGCCGTTCCCAACTGGCGTACAATCCCCGCCCCATCGCAAGGGCTTGCGAGTACCACGCTGTTGAGACAGTTGGAACGGCTCTAGGACGGCGAAGGGATTTCGGCCGCCAGGGGCAGCCGGAAGATGAACTGCGTTCCCTGATTCAGCTTGCTCTCCACCCAAATCTTTCCCCGGTGCTCGTTCACCAGCGCCTGGGTGATGGCCAGGCCCAGGCCGGTGCCGCCCTTGCGGGCTGAGTTGCCGAGCTGCTGAAACTTTCCGAAGACGCGTTGGAGCTGGTCTTCGGCTATGCCGGTGCCCCGGTCCATCACGCTGCATTGTACCCAGCCGTCCACTACCTCGAGCTGCACGCGCACCTGGCCGCGCGGGGGAGAGAACTTGATGGCGTTGGAGAGCAGGTTGGTGACCACCTGCTCGATGCGGTCCTTGTCGACTTCGACCAGCGGCAGGTTCTCGGGGCGGTGGAGGGTGAGGCTGATTTCGTTCTGGTCGGCGAGCGAGCGGACGCCCAGCATGGAGCGTTCGACCGCATCGGTCAGGTCGAGAGGCTCGAGCTTCAGCCGGATCTGCCCGGCCTCGATCTTGGCCAGGTC
>JAXIPK010000055.1:0-6912 GCA_045402975.1 Acidobacteriota bacterium | reverse complement strand
CCGTCCGCAAGGCTCAGGTCAAACGTGCTCGATGGCGCCGCGACGTAGAAGGGCAGGTCATGCGCCCGGGCCAGCAGGGCGACGCTGTAGGTGCCGATCTTGTTGGCGGTGTCGCCGTTGGCGGCGATGCGGTCGGCGCCGACGACGACGACGTGGATCTCGCCGAGTTTCATGAAGTGGCCGACCATGTTGTCGGTGATGAGCGTAGTGGGGATTCCGTCGCGCTGGAGCTCCCAGGCGGTGAGGCGGGCGCCCTGGAGATAAGGTCGCGTCTCGGTGGCGAAGACTTCGAGCTGCTTGCCGGCCTCGCGGGCGCCGCGGATGACGCCGAGCGCGGTGCCATAGCCGCCGGCGACGGCGAGCGCGCCGGCGTTGCAGTGGGTGAGCACGCGGCCCTGCGCCGGGAGCAACGCGCCGCCGTGGCGAGCGATGGCTTCGCATTGAGCGAGGTCTTCGGTGTAGATGCGCTGGGCTTCTTCGATGAGGCGGGTGCGAACGGAATCGACGCCGGAGGGGGCGGCGGCGCGGAAGGCGCGCTTCATTCGCTCGATGGCCCAGAAGAGATTGACGGCGGTGGGGCGGGTGGCCGCCATGGCGTCGCAGATGTGAGCGAGCTCTTTTTCGAGGGCGGGCAGATCCTTCGCTTTGGATCCCTTCACACCGAGCGCGATGCCCATGGCGGCGGCGACGCCGATGGCGGGCGCGCCGCGGATGACCATGCGGCGGATGGCGTCAGCGATTTCTTCCCAGGCGGTGCAGGTGACGTAGAGCTCGCGGGCGGGGAGCTGGAGCTGGTCAATGAGGACGACGCCGCGGTCGGTCCATTCGATGGTTTTAATCATCGAGAGTGAAGTCTATCTCATGGGGGGAGGTTGCGGAAGGTGGGGGAGAGGAAGAAGAAAAAGGCGAGGGCGAAGTTGTAGCCGAAGTGGACGGCGATGCTGGCGAGGGTGCTGCCGGCGCGGGAACGGACGGTGGAGAAGATGATGCCGACGATGCAAATGAGGAGCATCTGGAACCAGCCGGGCCAGAGCTGGATGAAGTGAATGGAGCCGAAGAGCAGTCCGCTGACCAGAATAGAGGGGAGGGCGCCCCAGAGGCGCTCGAGCAGCGAGTAGATGTAACCGCGGAAGATGAGCTCTTCGATAAAGGGAGCGGCGAAGACGGCGACGCCGAGGAGGAGTCCGGCGGCGGCTTTGGAGGTGAGGAGTTTGTCGAGCATCAGGGGCTCGGGCGGGGGGATGAGGAGGTTGGCGCCCTGGATTACAGGGGCGAGGAGGAATCCGAGGACGAAGCCCAGAGCGAGGCGGCCGGCGGGGAGGGAGTGGAAGGCCAGGCTCGACCAGAAAGGAACGTCGCGGATGCGGCGCAGGATGAGATAGAGCGCGGTGGGGAGGAGGACGTAGTAGGCGAGTTGGACGGGGATGAGGAAGAAAACGTTGCGAGCGAGGTCGTCGGCGAGCTGGCGCTCGAGGTCGGGCCAGGAGACGCCGGGCTGCTGGACGTGGGCGAAGGAGACATAGGCGACGACGGCGAAGACCTGAACAGCGAGGTTAAGAACAATGGCGAGGAGGAGGAAGAGGAGGAGGTCGAGGAGGCCGCCGAGGGGGCGGGTGGGAGGAGGGGGAGTTTCCTGCTCGTTGGACGATGAGTGCATCGAGAGTTGACTCTAGCAGTGGAGGAGTGAAGGAGGCAACTGCTCTGTCCAAGAAGAATCCACAGATTCAACGCAGAGAGCGCAGAGAAGACGCAGAGGGCGCGGAGAAGAAAAGCAGGTCCCTCGACTGCGTCCCGACTGCGTCGGGACTTTCGCTTCCCTCGCCTCGCTGCACGAGGCTCGGGACAAGCGGGATGACAGTTGGTGGCTAGGCTTTCTCAATCAGGGCGGCCCGCCTACGCCAAGGCTTCGGCGGGCTGGCGGCGAAGAGATAGTCAGCTCCTTTCAATCAGAGCTGCAGCCAGTAGCGGAATCAGGAGCTCGTGGGGGCCGGTGAGGGAGATGGCCTGGGCGCGCAGGGCGCGGGCGGGTCGCTGAAGAACGTTCTGCGTGGGGCGGTAGTGCTGGAGGAAGTCGAGATTGGCGGTGGTGAAGCCGGAGAGCGGCTTGCCGAGACCGCGGACAGCAGCGAGGGCTTTGAGAAAAACTTCGGGGAGGATAACGGCGGAGCCGCAGTTGAGATAGACGCCGCCGCGGTGGAGTCGAGCGGCGCTTGCGGAGAAGAGGCGGAAGTCGCGGTAGCTGGCGGCGCCGAGGGCGGCGCCGTCGGCGCTGGAGTGGATGTTGAAGATGTCGGTGCCGAGCGCGAGATGAACGGTGAAGGGAATGCGGTGGCGGTAGGCCTGGGCGAGGAGAGAGACGTCGGTGAAGGGGAACCGCGGTCCCTCCCTTCGACTTTGCTCAGGGTCTTCGACGGCTCGCCCCGACTTGCGTCGGGGCTCGCTCGGGATAAATTCCTGGCCGGAGGCCAGGAATTTACCTACAGCTTCGCCCAAGCCAAGCTCTTCCCGCTGTGCGAATTTGGCCAGCTTATTTAGCAGGGCCCCGGTTTCCTCGGCCAGGCCGAAGCGGCCGCGGGCGAGTTGGGCTTCGACGTCTTCCGAGGTGCGGCCGGCGAGGGCAATTTCAAAGTCGTGGATGAGAGCGGCGCCGGTGGTGGCGATGCCGCCGACGAAGCCGCGACGCATGAGGTCGATGAGCACGGGCGCGAGGCCGGTCTTGATGACGTGTCCGCCGAGGCCCCAGAGGATGGGCTTCTTCTTGCGGCGGGCGGTGAGGATGGCTTCGACCAAGCGGCTAAATTCCGCGGCAGCGAGAAGGGCGGGGAGCGTCTTGAGAAAGTCAGTGAACTTCGAGCCGCGCTTATGGGGGCGGGCGAAGTCGCGCGGGGTGACCTTGGAGGGGCGCTTGGCGAGCGGCTCGGTCTTGAGGCCGGTGAATTCGAGCGGGTCGAGTTGGTAGATGCTTTTCATCTCAGCGCGTGAAGCCTACCACCAAAAGACAGATTTTTGGAACCACGGATGAACACGGATTAACACGGATAGAAACTATGGTCGGCCATTGCGGAGGATCTTGGCCAGGAGTTTGCCCCGCCTACACCAAGGCTCCCTTCGGCTTCGCTCAGGACAAGTCGGTGGGCGGGCGGTGTGGGAGGGGCTAAGGGTTGCGTCGACCATTTTGAAGAATTCTAGCCAATAGTTTTCCTGTGTGCGAGCTCTTTACCTTGGCCACGGCTTCGGGGGGGCCTTGGGCGACGAGGTTGCCGCCGGCGGCGCCGCCTTCGGGGCCGAGGTCGAGGATCCAGTCGGCGGTTTTGATGACGTCGGGGTGGTGCTCGATGATGAGGATGGTGTTGCCGAGGTCGGCGAGGCGGTTCAAGACGTCGAGGAGCTTGCGGACGTCGTCGAAGTGGAGGCCGGTGGTGGGTTCGTCGAGGATGTAGAGGGTGCAGCCGGTCTGGCGGCGGGAGAGCTCGCGGGCGAGCTTGATGCGCTGGGCTTCGCCGCCGGAGAGCGTGGTGGAGGGCTGGCCGAGCTTGAGGTAGCCGAGGCCGACGTCGACGAGAGTTTGCAGTTTGGCCTGAACCAGCGGGATGTTTTCGAAGAGCGGCAGGATGTCGGCCACGGTGGATTCGAGCAGGTCGGCGATGGCAAGGCCCTTGAAGCGGACCTGCAGCGTTTCCTGATTGTAGCGGCGGCCGCGGCAGACTTCGCAGGTGACGTAGACGTCGGGCAGGAAATTCATTTCGATGCGGCGCAGGCCGTCGCCCTGGCAGGCCTCGCAGCGGCCGCCCTTGACGTTGAAGCTGAAGCGCCCGGCGCGGTAGCCGCGCTCGCGGGAGTCGGGCAGCATGGCGAACAATTCGCGGATAGGGCCGAAGACGCCGGTGTAGGTGGCGGGGTTGCTGCGCGGGGTGCGGCCGATGGGCGCCTGGTCAATGACAATGACTTTGTCGAGGCGGTCGGCGCCGCGGATGGTTTTGTGGGCGCCGGGTTCTTCGAGAGAGCGGTAGAGCTCGCGGGCCAGAGCGCGGTAGAGGATGTCGCCGACCAGAGTGGATTTTCCCGAGCCGCTGACGCCGGTGATGCAGGTGATGAGGCCGAGAGGAAAGCGGGCATCGATGTTTTTCAAGTTGTGGTGGCGGGCGCCGACCACGGTGACGAAGTTGCCGTTGGGCTGGCGGCGCTTTTGGGGGACAGGAATCTTGAGCGCGCCGGTAAGGTAGCGGCCGGTGAGCGAGTCGGAAGAAGCGGCGATGTCGCGCGGGGCGCCCTGGGCGACGAGATGGCCGCCGGCGGTGCCGGCGCCGGGGCCGAGGTCGACGATGTGGTCGGCGTGGCGGATGGTGTCCTCGTCGTGCTCGACGACGATGACGGTGTTGCCGAGGTCGCGGAGTTGCTGGAGGGTGGCGAGCAGGCGGGCGTTGTCGCGGTGGTGAAGGCCGATGGACGGTTCGTCAAGGACGTAGAGGACGCCGCGGAGGCGCGCGCCGATTTGCGTGGCGAGGCGGATGCGCTGGGCTTCGCCGCCGGAGAGTGTGGCGGCGGAACGCTCGAGCGAAAGATAGCCGAGGCCGACGGCGAGCATGAACTCGAGTCGCTCGCGGATGGCGCTGAGGATGCGGCCGGCGATTTCGCGCTGGCGCGCGGTGAGGGCGCGCTCGATTTTCTTCAGTGTGGCGACAGTGTCGGAGACGGGTTGGGCGCAGAATTCATCGATGCTGACCGCGCCCACTTTCACCGCCAGCCATTCGGGACGGAGGCGGCGGCCGCCGCAGGTGGCGCAGGGCGTGGCCGACATGAACTGCTCCATCCATTCGCGGTAGTCCTCGGAGCGGGATTCTTCGTAGGAGCGGCGGAGAAGCTCGAGCAGACCGGGGGCCCGTGGCCCTTCGCGGCGCTTCGCGCGGCTCAGGGCAGGCCCGTGAAGAACAAGATTCTGGATGCGACGAGGGAGCTCATCGAACGGCTTGTTGGCGTCGAAGCCGTGGCGGGCGGCGAGGTGCTCGACCCAGCGCTGGAAATAGGTGGAGCCGCCGCCGGGGCCGAGGCCGCCTTCGAACAGAGGCTTCGACCAGTCAGTGATGACTTTGGCGGGGTCGAGGTCGTAGCGGGAGCCGAGGCCGTGGCAACCGGGGCAGGCGCCGTAGGGCGAGTTGAAAGAAAAGCTGCGGGGCTCGAGCTGTGGGACGCTGAGGCCGCAGTTGGGACAAGCGAGGCGGTCGGAGTAGAGGCGCTCGTCACCGTCAACGACGGCGACGGTGACCAGGCCCTGGGCGAGCTTGAGCGCCGTGTCGATGGAAGATTCCAGGCGCTTCTCGATGCCGGGCTTGACCAGCAGACGGTCGATGACGATTTCGAGGGTGTGGTTGCGGCGGCGGTCAAGTTTGATGGGCTCGTCGAGAGAGCGCAGCGCGCCGTCGACGCGGACGCGAGTCCAGCCCTGGTGAGCGAGCTGCTCGAAGGTTTTCTTGAACTCGCCTTTGCGGCCGCGGACGATGGGAGCGAGGATCATAATGCGTTGTGCTTCCCCATGATCGTTCTTGCTGAGCTCCATCACGGTGCGGACGATTTGTTCAGTCGTCTGGCGGGCGATGGGCCTGGCGCAGCGCGGGCAGTGCGGAGTGCCGATGGAGCTGAAGAGGAGGCGGAGGTAGTCGTAGATTTCAGTGATGGTGCCGACGGTGGAGCGGGGCGAGCGGGAAGTGGTTTTCTGCTCGATGGAGATGGAGGGCGAGAGGCCTTCGATGGAGTCAACGTCGGGGCGCTCGAGCTGATCGAGGAACTGGCGGGCGTAGGCTGAGAGGGATTCCACGTAGCGGCGCTGGCCTTCGGCGTAGAGAGTGTCGAAGGCGAGAGAGGATTTGCCGGAGCCGCTGATGCCGGTGATGACGGTCAGTGAGTTGCGGGGGATGGATAGGGAGATGTTCTTGAGGTTGTGGGTGCGCGCTCCGCGGACGGTGATTTGGGTGATGGACATTGAGCCGCGACCCGTGGCTCGCGACCCGCGACCCGTGAAAAGCCATGACAGAAGCGCTCAACGGGTCGGAGCACACAAGTCGAACCTATCAGGATAGCCAAGGGGTCAAGAGAGGGTCAAGCGGGGTGAGAAGCGAAGCGAACGGGGCCCGGTGGCAGGTGCCACCGGGCTCGGGGGTTGGGGCGGCTTTGCTATCAGTCGTGGATTGCAGAACAGTGCAGGGTCCCGGTTTTGGCGGTGGAGCCATCGTCGTTCACCACGCGGACAACAACCGACGAGGCGGAGACAGATTCGAGGTGGTGGACGCGGAGGGAGCTGGTGCCGGCGGTGGCCTCGACGACGGAGCAGGAGGCGGTGTAGTTCGAGTCGGCAAAGGCTGTAGTCCAGCTCACGGTGACGGCGGCGGAGCTGGAAGCGGCGATGGAGCCGGTGGAGACGCGGCGATGCTTGAAGCCGGCGCCGTCGGAGTGGACGCCGCCGATGAATTCGACCGCGGCGCCGGCCTGGGTGAGCTGCAAGCGATCGGAGGTCGAGTAGGTGAGGAGATTCACGTTGGCGGAGTGGGCCTGGTTGCGAGTAACAAGAAGCGGCGTGCCGCCGTTGCCGCTGCTGATGCGGAACATCCCGGCGCCGGGCGCGGTGCCGGTGACGCCGAGCTGGAAGTAGGTGCGGGCGGCGGAGATGGTGGCGGTGAAGGCGCCGTTGAGCGGGCAGGACTGGATGAAGTTGGAGAGGGCGGCGGTGTGCTCGATGTAGTAGCAGTCGGAGCCGTCGCTGTAGCGGAAGTTGACCGAGCCGGTGGTGCCCCTGCCATCCACGGTTTGCAGGAGGTTTTTGTCGGAGCCCGCCAGGGCGGGGAACTGGATGCCGACGGCCGGCATGGAGGCGAAGCGGATGCCGGTGGTGGAGCCCTGGGAGCAATTGGAGTTGTTGCC
>JAXIPK010000226.1:0-3368 GCA_045402975.1 Acidobacteriota bacterium | reverse complement strand
GCAGCCTGGCCTTGAGCCAGGTGGCGGAGCTGAGCGAGCTACTTCTGCCCGAGCGCGAACCCTCCGACAAAGCGTTTCGGCTGCTGCTCATGACTCTGGATGTCTTCAAGAAAGCCGACAACGTGTGGCTTCCTCTGACCTACTTCCAACTCTGGATGGTTCGGCTGGCTGGCTGGCTCCCCGCATTCGAGAACTGCGCCCGGTGCGGGAATCCGTTGGGAGAGGAGTCGGCCTATGCCAACCCGGCCTTGGGCCGTGTGGCCTGCCCGCGCTGCCGCCAGCCGGGGATGCGGTTGCTGAGCGCCGCAGCTCGCCGCTCGGCCCGGGACATGCTCGCCCAGCCTCTCGGGCGGCTGTCGACCGAGGGATGGGACCGCAAGCGGGCGGCCGAGCTGCAGAACTATCTGCTCGATGTCATTGAAGCCCACAGCGAACGGAAACTCGTGACGCGGGAACTTCAGCATGAAGAAGCCTAAGACCAGGAAGGCTCGCGGGTCCGCGGGGCCGTCGTTCCAGGAAGTCATTCTGGCCTTGTCTCGCTTCTGGGCCGCGCGCGGCTGTGTGCTTCAGCAGCCCTACGACATCGAGGTGGGAGCGGGAACGATGGCTCCCGAGACCTTTTTCCGCGTGCTCGGGCCGGAGCCTTATTCGGTGGCCTACGTTCAGCCCAGCCGCAGGCCGGCCGATGGGCGCTACGGCGAGAACCCCAACCGCCTCTACAAGCACACCCAGTTTCAGGTCATCCTCAAGCCGGGTCCTGCCGATGTGCAGGAAGTGTACTTGAAAAGCCTCGAAGCACTGGGGATCAAGCTGCGCCAGCACGACATCCGCTTCTACGAAGACAACTGGGAAGCGCCCACGCTGGGCGCGTGGGGAATCGGCTGGGAGGTTCGCCTCGACGGCCTGGAGATAACGCAGTTCACCTACTTCCAGCAGTGCGGCGGCTTCGACCTCAATCCGGTTTCGGTGGAGCTGACCTACGGCCTCGAGCGGATCGCCGCCTTTTTGCAGAAGACGGCCAGCGTCTTTGAGTTGGATTGGGGGGGTGGAAAGACCTACGGCCAGATGCGCCTGGAGGAGGAGCGGCAGCTCTCGGCCTACAGCTTCGACATGGCCGACACTGCTATCTGCCGCAAAATCTTTGAGTTGCAGGAGCAGGAAGCGCAGTGGCTACTGCAGAGCTATCCCAAGGATGCCCCCATCGAGAAGCGGCAGCGGTTTCCGGTCCTGGCCGCCTATGAGCTTTGCCTGAAGTGCTCGCACCTCTTCAATGTGCTCGATGCTCGCGGTGCCATCTCCACCACCGAGCGGGCCGCCCTCATCGGCCGCATCCGCAACCTGGCATGCCAGGCCGCCTCCCTGTATCTGGATCAGAAATCCGCTGAGGGAGCGGGAAGATGAAGACGGACTTCCTGCTTGAGATCGGCTGTGAGGAGATCCCCGGCTGGATGCTGCCCGGGGCGGAAGCCAGCCTGAAGGAACTAATGGAGAAGGAACTCGGGGCTCACGGCCTGCTGCAGGGTGAACCCGTGCAAACGTATTCAACTCCGCGGCGGTTGGTAGCCTGCTGCGCCCGACTGGCGCTAGCCGAGCCGGATCGAGTGAGCGAAGTTGTGGGGCCGCCCCGCGCGGTAGCCTTCGGCCCCGACGGCAAGCCGACTCGGGCGGCCGAAAGCTTCGCCGCCAAGCAGGGTGTACCGCTGAAGTCTCTGGTGACCGTGAAGACTCCCAAGGGGGAGTACATGGCCGCTCGCTCGGAGCAGAAGGGAAGGCCAGCGGCGGAAGTGCTCGTCGACATTTTGCCCGGGGTCATTACGAGCATCAACTTCCCGCGCACCATGTACTGGACCTCGCCCGCCGGGGCTCACTTCATTCGACCCATCCGCTGGCTGGTCGTGCTGCTCGGCGGCAAGGTTGTGAAGGTCACGATCGATGGCGTGGAGTCGGACCGCTTCACTCGCGGTCACCGCTTGCTGGCGCCGGCGGCGGTAGCAGTGAAGGGAGTGGCGGATTATCAACGGTACCTCGCGAAGGCTTTTGTGGTGCTCGAAGCCGAAGAGCGCCGGAGGATCATTGAGGGCGAAGCGAATCGCACTCTCAAGAGCGCGGGACTTCGTCGGCGCGCCGACATTCAACAGCTCGAACAGCTCGCCAATCTTTGCGAGCACCCGGCAATCGTTCGCGGCGAGTTCGCCCGCGAGTTCCTTTCGCTTCCGGCGGAAGTGCTGGTCACCGTCATGCGACATCACCAGAAATACATTTCGGTCGAAGACTCGAGCGGGGAACTGGCGCCTTACTTTCTCACCGTCCTCGATCTGGACGGAGACAGTAGCGGCGAAATCAAGAGCGGCCACGAAGCCGTGCTGGCGGCCCGTTTCCGCGATGCGCAGTTCTTCTGGCAAGCCGACCAGAAGCGCTCGCTGGCTGAACGGGCCCGCCTGCTCGATCAAGTCATGTTCCAAGAGCAACTGGGCAGCTGCGCCAAGAAAGTAAATCGCACCGTGCCGCTGGCGGGATGGATAGCGCGGAATTTTTTGTCGGCGGAAGGTCGGCGTGCCGACATTGAAGCCACCTCCCGCGCCGCTTCGCTCTGCAAATCCGATCTCACCACGGAGATGGTAGGCGAGTTTCCCGAGCTGCAAGGAATCATCGGCGGACTCTACGCCCGCGCGCAGGGCGAGCCGGAGAAAGTCGCCAAAGCAATCTACGAGCACTACCAGCCTGCGGCCGCCGAGGCTGCTTGCCCCACCACTCTCGAGGGCGCGGCCTTGGCTCTGGCCGACAAGCTCGACACCATCGCTGCCTGCTTCAGTGCCGGCCTTGCGCCTACCGGCTCGCGGGATCCCTTCGCGCTGCGCCGGGCCGGCGCGGGCGTGATCCGCATCCTGGTCGAAGGACGCCTGACGCTCTCGCTGTCCGCCCTCCTGGGGCAAGCTGTGAGTGGTGTAGCCAGCGGGGGGCTCAAGGTGGAGGATCCAGCCAAGCTGGCCGCGGAGGTCCGCGCCTTCCTCGAGGAGCGGGCTCGCTATTTCTTCCGTGAGCTTCGCCAGCATCCCTTTGATGAAGTCAACGCTGTGTTTGCCGCCGGTTGGGATGACCTCAGCGAAACGGCCTCCCGCCTGGAGGCCGTTCGCCGACTGCGGCCCAGCAAGGACTTCGAGCCCGTGGCGGCGGCTTTCAAGCGCATCCGCAACATCCTGGAGCAGGCGGGGAACGGGCAAGCGCGCGCTGCTGGATCCGTTGATACTGAGCTCCTTGAGCCTGGCCCTGAGCGAGAGTTGCACGACCGCTTCATCGAGTTGCGCCCGAAGGTGGCTGCCCTGCGCCAGGCCCACAAGTATGAAGAAGCGCTGCGACAGATTGCCTCG
>JAXIPK010000378.1:0-4241 GCA_045402975.1 Acidobacteriota bacterium | reverse complement strand
GTTCAGTGGGCGGCTGCGGGCGGGCGAAGCCATCTGGACCGAGAGCTGCCACAAGTACAACCGCGCCGAAGTGGTCGCGATGGCCGGACGCACCGGCTACCGCTGCGCGGCGCAGTGGGTGGACGCCGAGTGGCCCTACGCCCAGAGCCTCTTCCTCGCGGAATGATCGCCGCCAGGGAGCAATGCAACCTCCGGCTTCGCTGCTCATCTAAGACGGGAACCTTGTAACGCCGCGCGAAGACGGGTCAACGCCGACCTGCTGGACTTTTTTGGAAAGGGGAACTGAACGACCTATGGCAAAGATGCGTGTTGTCCAAGTCACTCGCCCAAAAGGTCCGCTTGAGCTGGTTGAGCGCGAAATCCCGGCGCCCGGTGCGGGAGCCGTGCGCGTCAAGGTGGAGGCTTGCGGCATCTGCCACAGCGACGTCCTTACAAAAGAGGGCATCTGGCCAGGGATTCAATACCCGCGCGTACCGGGGCATGAGATCGCCGGAGTCATCGACGCTGTCGGCGAAAACGTCGGCGCGTGGCGAGCTGGCCAGCGAGTGGGAGTGGGCTGGTATGCTGGACATTGCGGATACTGCGATTCGTGTCGTCGCGGGGACTTCGTAACGTGCCAGGTCGCTCCACAGATTTCCGGCATCACCCTGGACGGCGGCTACGCCGAGTACGCCATTGCTCGCGCGGATGCCTTGGCCCTGATTCCGGAAGGGCTTTCCGCGGTCGACGCGGGGCCGCTGATGTGTGCGGGAATCACAACCTTCAACGCGCTTCGGAACAGCGGAGCTCAGCCCGGGGATACCGTAGCCGTGCTTGGCGTAGGCGGGCTCGGCCATCTCGGCGTTCAATTCGCGGCCAAGATGGGTTTCCGGACCGTTGCCATCGCGCGGGGGAAGGACAAAGAAGCGCTGGCCCGGAAGCTCGGCGCCTCGCTGTACATTGACAGTCAGGCGCAGGATGCGGCGGCGGAGCTGGCCAAGCTCGGCGGCGCCAAAGTCATCCTGGCAACGGTTACAAGCGGCAAAGCGATGAGCGCGGTGTTGGGTGGTCTGGGCGTCAACGGGAAGCTCATTATCGTCGGCGCCGCTGCGGACCCGCTGGAAGTGCCCGCACTGGCGCTGATCGGGGGGCGCCGATCGGTGCAAGGTTGGCCGTCCGGCACCTCCGTCGATTCGCAGGATACGCTCGCCTTCAGCGTGCTCACCGGCGTGCGGGCGATGACCGAAGTTTTCCCGCTGGAGCGCGCCGCCGAGGCCTACGAGCGCATGATGAGCGGCCAGGCTCGCTTTCGAGTCGTTCTCACAACCGGGAACTAGACTTCGTCGGGCGGGCTGAGAATGGATTGCACAATCAATGCAAAAGGAAGACCTCAATGAACGCCGTTACCCGCACGTTGCTCGGGGCCCTCGCCATCTTGGTCTTGCTAATGAGCCCGATGGGCGCCGCGCAGGCGCAGCCGCGAATCACCATCGAGGACCGTTTCGCAGACGTCAACGGAATCAAAGTTCACTATCTTTTCGCGGGCAAGGGCGACCCCGTCATCCTCCTCCACGGATATACGCAGACCAGCCACATGTGGCGGCCGCTGATGCTTGAGCTGGCGAAAACCCACACGGTAGTTGCCCCTGACCTGCGGGGCTTCGGCCAATCGTCCAAGCCCGAGGGCGGGTACGACAAGAAGACAATGGCGCAGGACGTTCACGCGCTCGCCACCACGCTGGGTTACCAACGCGTCCAGGTGGTCGGTCACGATATCGGGCTGATGGTCGCCTACGCGTACGCAGCGCAGTATCCCACGGAAGTCGAACGGATTGCCTTGATGGATGCTTTTCTTCCCGGGGTCGGCGACTGGAAGAGCGTCTGGCTGTTGCGGGACCTGTGGCACTTCCATTTCTACGGTGAAACGCCGCTCAGGCTAGTCGCCGGCCGCGAACGCATCTATTTTGAGCACTTCTGGAACGATTTCGCCGCCGACCCGAAGCATTCCGTGCCGGAGCGGGACCGGAGGTTCTACGCCAAGGCCTACGCGCAACCCGGAGGTATGCGGGCGGGATTCGAAGTGTTTCGCGCCTTTTCACAGGACGCCGACGACTTCGCCCAGTTCTCGCAGACTAAACTGACCATGCCCATGCTGGTGCTCACCGGCGAAAAGGCGTCGGGCGAGTTCCTGATCCAGCAGGCCCGGCTCGTCGACAATAATGTCGAGGGCGTCGTCGTCAAGGGTTCGGGCCACTGGCTGATGGAGGAGGCGCCGGACCAGGTCATTCCCAAACTGGTCTCCTTCCTCAATCAATGAGCTCCTTGGGGAAAGGACGCAACGGATGGAGAAGGAGGACCTAATAGGTGGATGCGAATCTCATTTACGCTCTGGCAGTCGGCATAGGGATCGTCGCCGGATTGCGGTCGATGACGGCCCCGGCGGCGGTGAGTTGGGCGGCGCATCTGGGCTGGCTGAATCTGGCGGGCTCGCCGCTGGCGTTCATGGGCTCAACCGCCGCGGTCGCCCTGTTGTCGCTCGCAGCGATTGGTGAGTACGTCGTCGACAAGCTGCCGAAGACCCCGCGGCGAACTCTTCCGCCCTCGTTGGCGTTCCGGGTTGTTACCGGAGGCTTGTCGGGCGCCTGCCTATGCGCCTCAGCCGGGCAATCGCTGTTGGTCGGGGCGCTACTGGGCGGCGCCGGCGGCGTGATCGGCGGCTTTGCGGGCTACGAAGCCCGCACACGACTGGTGCGAGGCCTCGGCGTGAAGGATATTCTCATTGCACTCCCGGAAGACCTGGTGGCGATCGGCTTGGCCTACTTTCTGGTTCGATAGGAGAAGAGAATGGCGAAAGCGACCTGGAACGGCGTGGTGCTGGCGGAGAGCGACCGCTGCGAGATGGTGGAGGGCAACCACTACTTCCCGCCCGAGG
The DNA here is from genome assembly GCA_045402975.1 of Acidobacteriota bacterium. GTDB lineage: Bacteria > Acidobacteriota > Terriglobia > Acidiferrales > 2-02-FULL-67-57 > JACPRL01. Next base: position 1,330 of record JAXIPK010000378.1, on the reverse strand, counting down.
GGGTGAAGCGGGAATTCCTCAAGCCGAGCAACTCGCACACCGAGTGCCCGTGGAAGGGGACGGCCAGCTACTACCACATTGAAGTCAACGGGCAGCGGAACCCCGACGCCGCCTGGTTCTACCCGGAGCCGCGCGCCGCGGCGCGACAAATCAAAGACCACGTGGCTTTCTGGAAAGGCGTGAAGGTCGAGGCTTAGGTCGCGCGCCAGCGGCGCTTGTTGCGCTTTTCGTCGTACATGGCGGCGTCGGCCTGATGGACCAGCTCTTCGATGGAGAGCGGCGTATCGTGGGCGGCGCGTGTCACGCCCAGGCTGAGCGAGATCTCGTAGGGATGTGCTTTGCTGCTGTTCGCCACCTTCAACAAATCCCGCAGCTCGAGGATGGGCCGCTGGGCGCTGCCGGTGTCGGCTTCGACGGCGAGCACGGCGAATTCGTCGCCCGCCAGCCGGGCAATGATGTCGGAGTCGCGGAAGGCCTCGCGGATCATGGCGGCGGCTTTGGCGATGGCGCGGTCGCCTTCGGCATGGCCGTGGGTGTCGTTGATCTGCTTGAGACCGTCCATGTCGATGAAGAAGATGAGAAAGCCGCGGCGGGTGCGGCGGGCGATCTTGAGCTGCTGCTCGGCGAGCACGGAGAAGCCGCGACGATTGTAGAGACCGGTGAGCTCGTCGACCAGGGAGAGGCTGCGCAGCTCCTGGCGCATCCGGTTGCGCTCGATGGCGTAGCGGATGGCGCGGCTGAGCAGGCCGCCCTCGAACTGGCCCTTGACGAGATAATCCTGCGCGCCCAAGCGGACGGCTTCCAGCGCCAGCTCTTCGTCCTTCATCCCCGAGAGCACGAGGATGGGAACTTCGGGCGACTGCCCGTGGAGGCGTCCGAAGGTGTCGAAGCCCTGGCTGTCGGGCAGCATAAGGTCGAGCAGCACCACATCGGGCGGGTCGGCCGCCAGCGATTCCGAGGCCTCTCGCAAGGTGCTGAGATGAGTCACATGGATGGCGCTGCCGACCGCGGAGGTCAGCATCTTGCGGAAGAGCAAGGCGTGGTCGGGCTCGTCTTCCACCAGCAGCACGCGAATCGGATTCGTAGTCGTCACCGGCGCTCCTTCGCCGCGAATCCTAACACGAAACGAAAAGCGCGTCGTGGGTTCTCCCGCATCTAAGATTGCGTTATGATAGGGCGGTTATGAAGGGCGTGGGGGAGCGCCACTCCTATTCCTATCGGTGGGCGCGCGCCAACCTGCGCCTGCTCCGCCGCCGGCTGCGGTTGTGGGAACTGCACCAGATCCGCAACTTGGTGTTCGTTCTCTTTGAGCCGGGACTCGCCGCAGCTG
>JAXIPK010000076.1:0-4418 GCA_045402975.1 Acidobacteriota bacterium | reverse complement strand
TGCGGTTTGCCTCGGCGCTGGCCATCCTGGTGCTGGGGTTCTCGATGGGCTGGACGATGCAGCAACGGACGGGAGCGCCGGCGTCCACAATCAACCAGGCGGATATGTGGGGCTCCGATTTGGGCGACATGCGCATCAACGGCATCACCGAGGTTTCCCCCGGCCCGCGGACCGGCGAGGTCAGCGTGACGCTGAACGCCGAGCGCCAGGTTACGCTGGAAGGCTCGCTCGATGACCCGCACATCCAGCAGATCCTGCTGTACGCGGTGAAGAGCTACGACAACCCGGGCATCCGGCATGAGACGCTGGAAGCGCTGAGCGGACGCAGCAGCAACCCGAGCGTGCGCGAGGCGCTGCTGCACGCCGCGCGGCACGACCCCAACCCCGGGGTGCGGCTGGAGGCGCTGGAAGCGGTTCGTCCCGCAGCCGCCCAGCCGGACGTGCGGGCAGCGCTGTTCGAAATCCTCAAGACCGATGACAACGCCGGCGTGCGGGTAGCCACCATCGACATGCTGCTCGAGCACGCCGACGAGGAAGACGTGCCGGCGCTGCAGGAGCTGGCGCGCGAACACCAGAACCCCTACGTGCGCCTCAAGTGCGCCAAGGCGCTGCGCGAACGCACGCGCGCCCAGGAGTAAGGGATGAAAGTTCGAACGTCAACGCTGCTGCTTCTGCTGCTGGCCTCGAGCCTGCCGCTGGCGGCGCAGCGTCCCAACGTAAGCGCTCAGACGAATCCGGCGGAGCAGCGGGGCCGGGCGTGGGTTTCGGAAAGCACCTGCACGGCGGTGGCGCGGCCGGGCGGACGGCTGGTGCTGCGGGCCGAGATGGGCTCGGTGACGGTGACGCCGGGGCCGGAGAATCAAGTCAACTGCCGCGTGAAAGTCGAAGTCGATTCCAACAACGCCTCGCGGGCGCGGCAGCTGGCCAACGGGCATGAAGTCAGCCTGCGCACGGGTGAAGACGGGGCGCTCTACCTCAACGGGCGCTTCCCGAAAGCGTGGGACAAGGAGTCGGGGCGGACCTCCATCAGCGTGAGCTTTGAGATCCGCGTGCCGACGCGCTTCAACCTCGACCTGGAAACCCGCGGCGGTTCGGTGACAGTTGAACGACTGGAGGGCGAGCTCCGTGTCGCAACCGCCGCGGGGTCGATTCGCACCGGCGACATCAGCGGGCCGGTGCGGGTGGAGACGGCGGGGGGCTCGATCGAGTTGGGCAACCTGGGCAACCGCGTGGAAGCGCGGACGGCGGGCGGCCACATCCGGGTGGGCAATGTGCAGGGCGACGCGCTGCTGGAAACCAGCGGCGGAAGAATTTACGCCGGGCGCGCCACAGGCGCGGTGCGCGCCGCCACCGCCGGCGGCGACGTGGTGATCGGCGGCTCGGGCGGCGACGTCTTCGCGCAGACCGCAGGCGGAAAGATCCGCATCGGCGAGACCGGCGGGCGGGTGCGAGCGGAAACCGCCGGCGGGAGCATCTTCGTGGACGCGGCCCGCGGACCAGTGCAAGTGCAGACCGCCGGGGGCAGCATTGACCTACTTCGAGTCCGGAGCGGCGTCGAAGCCACCACCGTGGCCGGACGCATCCAGGCGCAGTTCACGGGCACGCGGGAGAGCTACCAGCCCTCGACGCTGGAGAATTCCTTCGGAGACATTGAGGTGTTCCTGCCCGCTGACCTGCCGCTGACCATCCAGGCCGAGATATTGCAGTCCATGGGCCACACCATCAGCACCGAGTTCCCGCTGCAGGTGAAGAGCCGGGGGAGCGAGTTCGGGCCGCGGCAGGTGGAAGGCCACGGGGACCTGAACGGAGGCGGGGAGCTGTTGCGCCTGCGCACCACCGGTGGCAACATTGTGATTCGCAAGCTCAATCCTCAGGGGCAGGTGGAGACGAGGAAAAAGCCATGAGACACCTACGAACGGCGTTGGGGTTGGCGATCCTGCTGGCGGCGACTCTGGGAGTCTCGGCGGCTCCTCCGGAAGAGAAAGTCTGGAGCGCCAGCTATCCACTGGCGCCGGGCGGCGAAGTGTCGGTGACCAACGTCCAGGGCTCCATCGTGGTGGAAGGGTGGGAGCGGGCGGAGGTGGAGCTGAGGGCGGTGCAAGTGGTGGCGGCGGGCGCGACGGAAGCGGGCATCGGAGTCGAGCGCGGCGCCGACCGACTGGCGGTGCGCACGCTCTACCCGGCGGAGAACACTGAACCGGTGGAAGTGAACTACTTCCTGCGGGTGCCGCGCCAGGCGCGGCTGGAAGGGCTGCTGACGGTGAACGGCGACATCCACGTACGCGCGGTCGAGGGCCACGTGGCGGCGCGCACGCTCAACGGCAACATCGAGCAGGAAGGCGGCGCCGGCAGCGTGCAGGCGCGGGCGCTGAACGGCAACATCCGCCTGGCGATGCGGACGCTGCCGGGGCGCAACGGCGAGTTGAGCCTGGAGACGGTGAACGGGAGCATTGAGTTGCTGCTGCCCTCGCGGGCGGAGGCCGACCTGGAGATGAAGACGGTGGCCGGACGGGTCGCCAGCCAACTGCTGCTCACGGCCAGCGAGACGCCGGGCGACGATGCCCTGCGAGCGCGGCTGGGCCGCGGCGGTCCCTCGGTGCGCCTGCGCACGATACGCGGAGACATTTCAGTGGCGGAGAACCTGGACACCTTCTGACGGAGCGGCTCACCTTCACGGGGAGAGCCCGTCTAAGAAAAAGGACGAGAACGAAGCACACATGAAATCGGAGGAGAGGAAAATGAAAGACAGCCGCAGGAATGTGGGATTGCTGCTGGTCGCCGCCGTAGCGCTGGCGACCGTGGGTATGGTGGCGCTGGCGCAGGAGCCGCCGGAGCCCCCCGAACCGCCCGAGACCCCCGAGGCGCCGGATGCGATGGAGTGGGTGATGATGGGCGGGCCCTCCTGGCTGGGCGTGACCTTGAGCGACGTGAACGCGGACAAGGTGCGGGAGCTGAAGCTGTCGGGCGAGTACGGGGTGGTGATCGAGAACGTGAGCGAGGAAAGCCCGGCGGCCAAGGCCGGCTTGCAGAAGGGCGACATCATCGTGGGATTCGGCGGCGAGCGGGTGCGAAGCGTGACGCAGGTCACGCGGCTGGTGCGCGAGACGCCGGCGGGACGCAAGGTGGCGGTGGAGATCGTTCGCGCCGGACAGACGCGCACGGTGGAAGTGACGCCGGAAACGCGGCGGGCGCGCTGGGTGACGCCGGACATTCACGTTTCGCCTGATATTCACATCTCGCCGATGCCGGAAATCGCTCCCCGCGCCATGCCGAACTTCAACATCGAAGTCTTCCCGGGCCGCCGTGGCCCCCGCCTGGGAGTTACGGCGGATGAAATCGAAGGCCAGCTGGCGGAATACTTCGGGGTGAAGCAAGGCAAGGGCGTGTTGGTGAAGGAAGTCTCGGAGGGCTCGGCGGCCGCCAAGGCCGGCATCAAGGCGGGCGATGTCATCGTCCGCATCAACGACGAAGCGGTGCTGGACGTGGAAGACCTGCGGCGCGCTCTGAGCCAGAGCGAGAAGGAAGCTACGGTGACCTTCGTGCGCGACCACCGCGAACAAAGCGTCAAGGTGGAGCTGGAACAACCGGCGCGACGGACGCCGCGGCGCTCGGCCGGCGTAATCGAGCTCGACACCGAGGCCTGGCAGCACTACGCGGAAGAAATCGCCCGCCAGATGGAGAAGCAGGCGGTGGACATCGAGGCGCAGGTGCGTCAGCAGGTGGAAGCCAAGGTGCAGTCGAAGCAGTTCAAGCAACAGATGAAGGACTTGAAGCGGAAGGTGAAGGAGATCGAGACGCGCCTGCAGGTTATCTGACGAGTCGCAAGAGAACGCCTACGGCGCCGCTGACTCGGGGATCACTTCCACCCCTTCCAGCGGCGCCATCAGTTTTACAAACTGCCCGCCTTCGGTGACCCAGAGGAGGACCTGACTGTCTTCGGTGGTGATAAGAAACTGGCGGACGGATTGCTCGCGGCCGCCGATGGTTTTCTTCTCCACGCCTTTCAACTCCAGCAGCGCTTCGCCGGGCTGCAAACTCCAGGGAACAAACACGCGGATGGATTGCACTCCGCCCTTGGCGGAATCGTAGAGCTGAGCCAGCAGGGCGAAGTCGTGGTAGAGACCGAGAATGGCGACGCGGCTGGTGCCGAACTCGAAGACCTGCTCATCTTCCTTGCCCTCGCCCAGCGGGTAGTGAGCGGTGGCGGCGGTGCCGGAGAAATCAATGCGGCGCCAGGAGGCCTCGGGCTGCTCGACCTTGAGCTCGTAGCGGCGTGGGGTGAGGTCGGGGTTGAGCAGCAGGCTGGAGCTCTGGCGGACGGTGGTGTTGTCGACGGTGAGCTCGAGCTCGCTGCGGGTCTGGACTTCGGTGACGGTGGTGACGACTTCGTAGCGCTCGCTGCCGATCTGCCGGCCCTG
>JAXIPK010000254.1:0-6997 GCA_045402975.1 Acidobacteriota bacterium | reverse complement strand
GCCTACGTGCTCTCCGGCGGCGCGCTCAATCCGCCGCAAGCGGTCAGCGAGCAATACCTGCTCGATCTGGAGCGCGAAGCCTTTGTCAGCCTCTGCGGGGAGCGGAAGACTCAGGAGCGCATCCAATACTTGTTAAAGACGGGCAAGCCGTTGCGGAACTGAAGGAGCAAGGTGATGAGAGAAGTGGTGATTGCATCGGCGTGCCGGACGCCAGTCGGCAAGGCCTACAAAGGCGCGCTGCGAGCGGCGCGGCCGGACGACCTGGCGGCGCTGGCGATTGGCGAAGCGCTCAAGCGCGTACCCGGGCTCGATCCGAATGAAGTCGAAGACGTCATCCTGGGCTGCGCCATGCCGGAGGCGGAGCAGGGGATGAACGTGGCGCGCATCGCGTCGCTGCGCGCCGGCGTGCCGGAGAGCGCGTCGGCGGTCACGGTCAATCGTTTCTGCGCTTCGGGCCTGCAGGCCATCGCGCAGGCGGCGGAGAGAATCATGTGCGGGTTCTCGGAAGTCATCGTCGCCGGCGGGACGGAATCCATGAGCCTGGTGCCAATGGGCGGCCACAAAATTTCGCCCAACCCGACCCTCGTGCAGAACTATCCCGATGCGTATCTCTCCATGGGGTTGACGGCGGAGAACCTGGCGAAGAAGTACGGCATCTCGCGTGAGCCGCAGGACGAGTTCTCGCTCTCGAGCCACCAGAAGGCGCTGGCGGCGATTGACTCGGGCAAGTTCAAGGACGAGCTGGTGCCGGTGGAAGTCACCTACCGCGTGCTGAACAACGGCAAGCCGTCGGAGCAAAAGATCCGCTTCGAAGTCGATGAAGGCCCGCGCCGCGATACGACCCGCGAGGCGCTGGCGGCGCTCAAGCCGGCGTTCCATGCGCGGGGCACCGTCACGGCCGGCAACTCCTCGCAGATGAGCGATGGCGCCGCTGCGACGGTGGTAATGAGCGCCGAGCGGGCCAAGGCGCTGGGTGTGAAGCCACTGGGGCGCTTCGTAGCCTTTGCCACTGCCGGCGTCAAGCCGGAAGAGATGGGCATAGGGCCGGCGTTGGCGATTCCCAAGGCCCTGAGGCTGGCGGGACTGAAGCTGAACGACATCGACGTCATCGAGCTGAACGAGGCGTTCGCCGCGCAGGTGTTGGCTGTCCAGAAAGAGACTGGGCTCGATATGTCGCGCGTGAACGTCAACGGTGGCGCGGTGGCGCTGGGACATCCGCTGGGCTGCACCGGGGCCAAGCTTACGGCGACGCTACTCTACGAGCTGCGCCGCCGCGGCGGCCGCTACGGAATGGTGACCATGTGCGTGGGCGGCGGCCAGGGCGCTGCGGGTATCTTCGAGCGACTCAACTAGTTTCCATCAGTTCATTCGCACTACAGGCAGGAAGAATGGCGCAGAACACAGTCTGGTACTTTGCCTACGCGTCCAACATGAGCCGGACGCAGGTCGAGCAGCGCGCCGGCGCGCCGGGGGAAGAAAAGGTCGCGCGGCTGGACAACTATGAGCTAAACTTCGACAAGGTGACGCGCGGCGGGACCGGCTCGGCGAACATCGTCCCGGCCGAGGGCCAGACGGTGTGGGGCGTGCTCTACCGGATGAGCGAGACGCAGTTGCGCACGCTCGACCGTTTCGAGGGCGTGCCGGAGCACTACCGCCGCAGCGAGGTGAACGTGACCGACGCCGAGGGCAAAAAGGTCGGCGCGCAGGTCTATCTCGCCCGCAAGGTGCGCAAGGGGCTCAAGCCCGACCGGCACTACCTGGCTCGCATCGTTCAAGGCGCGGAAGCGCACGGCCTGCCGGCGGAGTACATCGCGCAGTTGAAGAAGATTGCGGCGGCGTGAGGAAAACCTTGCCGCAGAGTACGCAGAGGGGCGCAGAGAGCGCAGAGAAGAGACAAGGCACAAGCAGATTCCTCGCCCGTCTCTCGCTCTCGTGAGAGCCGGACTCGGAATGACAGTCTAGTGTAGGAAAGGGACCATCATGGCGACGGCACCGACAACCACGACCAAAGCCATCAAGGGTGGCAGCTTCCTCATCGAAGACCGCACGCCCGAAGACATCTTCATCCCCGAGGAGTTCACCGACGAGCAGCGGCAGATCGGCCAGATGACGGAAGAATTCATGACCAATGAAGTGCTGCCGCACGTCGAGAAGATGGAGCACGGCGACCGGCAACTACTGGTGTCGCTGATGCGCAAGGCGGCGGAGCTCGGCCTGATGGGGGCCGACGTGCCCGAAGCCTACGGCGGCGCGGAGCTCGACAAGGTTTCTTCCACCATCATTGCCGAAAAGATGGCGCGCTACACCAGCTTCGCCGTCAGCCACGGCGCCCACGCCGGCATCGGCACGCTGCCCATCGTCTACTTCGGCACCGAAGAGCAGAAGAAAAAGTACCTGCCCAAGTTGGCGGCGGCGGAGTTGATTTCCTCCTACTGCCTGAGCGAGGCCGAAGCGGGCTCGGACGCGCTGGCGGCCAAGACGCGCGCCGACAAATCGCCGGACGGCAAGCACTGGGTGCTCAACGGGCAGAAAATGTGGATCACCAACGGCGGCTTCGCCGACCTCTTCATCGTTTTCGCCAAGATAGGCGGCGAGCAATTCTCCTGCTTCATCGTCGAGAAGGGAACGCCGGGGTTCAAGCCGGGCGCGGACGAAAAGAAGATGGGCATCAAGGGCAGCTCGACAACGCCGCTCTTCTTCGACAACGCCAAAATCCCCGCCGAGAACCTGTTGCACGAAGTCGGTCGCGGGCACATCGTGGCCTTCAACACGCTGAACTTCGGGCGCTTCAAGCTGGGCGCCTACTGCGTGGGCGGCGGCAAGTACGCGCTGGCCGAAGCGGCGAGCTACGCACAGGAGCGCAAAGCGTTCGGGAAATCCATCGCCGAGTTCGGGCTCATCCAGCACAAGCTGGCGGAGATGGCGATCCGTCTCTACGCCGGCGAGTCGATGATCTACCGCACGGCGGGGATGATTGATGCGGCGCTGCACGGGCTCGACCTGCGCGCCGCCGACGCGCCCCAGCACCTGATGAAGGCGCTCGAGGAGTACGCCATCGAGTGCTCCATCAACAAAGTCTACGCCAGCGAAATCGCCGACTACGTGGTGGACGAGATGGTGCAGATTTACGGCGGCTACGGCTACAGCCAGGACTATCCCGCCGAGCGCGCCTATCGCGACTCGCGCATCAATCGGATTTTTGAGGGCACGAACGAAATCAACCGCCTGCTCATCGTCGGCATGCTCTTCAAGCGGGCGATGAAAGGTGAGCTGCCGCTGCTGGCCGCCGCCAAGAAAGTAGCCGATGAGCTGATGAGCGGCCCGACGACGGCCTCGGCGCCGACCGGCCCGCTGGGCGCCGAAACCGCACTGGTTGCCGCGTCGAAGAAGGCGTTTCTGTTTGCGGCGGGTGTGGCGGGGCAGAAGTACATGGACAAGCTGGCCGACGAGCAGGAAGTGGCGGGGGCGCTTTCCGACATCGTGATGGACACCTATGCGGCCCAAAGCGTCCTGCTGCGCACGCAGAAAATCTCCCGGCAGAACAGCTCCACGGCAACGCTGGCGACCGCGGCCACGCAAGTATTCGTCGCCGACGCGCTCGACCGCGTGGAGCAGAACGCCCGCACGGTGCTGGCCGCCTGCGCCAGCGGCGACACGCTGCGGGCGCAACTGGCGCTGCTGCGGCGGCTGCTGAAGCGCGAGCCACCCAATACCGTGGCGTTGCGCCGCCAGGTGGCGAAAGCAGTTCTCGACGTCAGCCGCTATCCCTTCTAGTTGAAGCCTCGAAGCAAACCCCGTTCAGCCCAGCGGCCCCTGCCGCTGGGGGCTCCGCCGCTGCCGTGCGAGTGGTTGCGGGAGCTGGCGGCGGGGTACATGCGCGGGCTTACCAGTCATCCAGAAAGCGAGAAAAACCGCTGGGGGTTCGCGTTTGTCCCTCCCCGCAGCAAACGAGCCGGCCTCTTTGTAGGATTCCTCACCGCCTCCGCGCGTGGCAGCCATCCAACGCTTGAGCCGCCGGAGTGCGCGGTGTTTGCTTTCGGGCGGCCGGCGACGTCAGCGCTGCACCACAAGCTGGTACGCGGCAAGCAGAGCCTGCTGCGCGAAACCTTCCAGCGCGTTGTGAAGTACACGCCGCGGCGGCCGCGGTGGGAATTCTTCGAGCGCGGCGAGGTCGTGTTGGTCCGGCACGTGCCGCTGGCGGCTTTTCCGCTGGATGATCAGGAGAAGTACGCGCGGAACTTCTTTATCGAAACCCTCTCCCTATTAGTCCGCTCTGGCCTGCCGGTGTCGCTGCAAAGGTTCGACGAAAAAGCACAAGCAGATCCTTCGACACGCGCGCCGTCCCACCGGGCGTGACGTCGCGCGGCTCAGGATGACAGTTGTGTGGTAGTTGGCGGTTAATCCGCAGCCGATCAGGGTTCGAGCCTGTCTTTAGAAGTTCTTCCTGAGGGACAATTCGCGTGAAGAACCAGGCCGCCAGGTGGGAGGCTCTTCGGTGTTGGCGCGGGGGTGGTTGCGGTAGCGGAAGGCGAAAATAATGATGCCGATGAAAATGCAAAGTGTGGGAATGAGCAGCACCAAGACGGCGATGTCGAAGGCTTTCATGGCTTCGTCGCCGCCGGCGGCGGCGGACGTTCGGCACATGACGCAACCCTGGGGGGAGGCAAGTGGCGCTGCCAGCAACGCGACGGCGAGGATCAGGAGGGCGGTCAGCTTCTTTACGCGTGACATGTACTCAGTACCTAGTACGCAGCACCTAGTCTATCCTAGCGGGGTGCGCAACTGATGCAGACGCACGCCGTCGGGGAAAAAGAAAATCATGATGAGGCAGAGGCACAGCACCAGGGCGGGCACGAGTGTCAGGAAAAGGCTCAGACGCTCGAAGCGCAGGTGCATGAAGTAGCCCATGATGAGGGCGGCCTTGATGACCGAGAGGCCCATCAGCAGGGTCAGCATCAGGTGCAGCGGCAGGTGGATGTAGCCGAGGTAGACCTCGATGCCGGTGAAAACCAGCAAGCCGATCCAGACGGCGAGGTAGAGCCGGGTCGAGCCGCCGTGCGCTTCCGCGTTTGCGCTCATCGCGTGTGCCTCCCTAGAACTTGATGGACATCAGGTAAATCAGCGGGAAGATGAACATCCACACCAGGTCAACGAAGTGCCAGTAAAGGCCACTGACCTCGACGTCTTCTGCCTCAAACTTCTTGGTCCCAAAGCCGAGGGCGATGATGCCCAGATAAATGATGCCGATGGTGACGTGCAGCATGTGCATTCCGGTGAGGCCGAAGAAGGTGGCGCCGAAGAGCGGGGTGTTGGGCCAGGGCCAGTCCGCTGGCGTCGTCCACGGGCGCAGGCCTTCGTGGATGAGGTGCGACCACTCCATCATGTGGAGGACGACGAAGGCCGTCCCGCAGGCCATGGTGGCCAGCAGCCACAGCACGGTTTTCCGGTAGTCGTGGCGGTGGGCGGCGGCGACGGCCATGACCATCGTCAAGCTGCTGGAGAGCAGCGCGAAAGTCATCACGGTGGAGAAAATGATGGCGGGCGAAAAGGGGAACGGCGTGGGCCACTGCGCGCTTGAGATGCGGACGTAACTATAGGCCAGCAGCAGGGCGGAGAAGGTGAGCGCGTCGGAGATAATGAAGAGCCACATGCCGAGCTTCTTCGAGCCCATGGCGTAGGGTCGAACTCCGCCGGCCCAGCGGGAGCCGAGGGCCGCAGCTTCAGCGTGCGCGTCACTCATTCGTCACCGTCCCAGCAGTAGAAGTAGGAACAGAAGGACCCACAGCACACCGAGGAAGTGCCAGTAGATGGAAGTCGCCGTCACCGCCGGGCGCTCGGCCGGCCAGGGCTCGGGGTTGCGGCTGCGCGCGCCAACGTAGCTGAGCGCTATCAGGCCGCCCAGCAGGTGCAGGCCGTGCGTGCCGGTCAGAAGGTAGAAGAACGAGCTGCTGGGGTTGGTGGCGAGAAAAACGCCCGACGCCCACAGCTGGCTCCAGGCGACCAGCTGGCCGCAAAGAAAAAAAACTCCCAGCATGGTGGTCAGGGTCCACCAGCGCGCGTACGACGCGCGCGAACCGGAGAGGAGTGCGCGCCGGGCGCGCTCGACGGCAATGCTGCTCAGCAGCAGCAGCGTCGTCGTCGCCCACAGTACGCGCGGCAGCTCGATGGGCTGCCAATCCTGGCCCATGCCTTTGCGCACGATGAAGGAGCTGGTCAGCGCCAGGAAGAACATCAGAATGGAAGCCAGCGCGACCCAGATGCCGGTGACATAGGTCTCCGGATCGCGCGCCTGGGCGCGGCCGAAGCCCTCGCCGCCGCCCCAGCCGAAGTCGCCGCGACGAGTCGGGGGAGGGGGCTCGGCGGTGTCAATCAGCTCGAGTTCTTCGACTGCGGGTTTGGCTGTCATAGCAACGCTGCTTTCAAAACCCCAGAATCTCGTTGGTTGCCAATTCCGTCACCTGAGATCCTTCGCTTCGCTCAGGATGACAAACAAAAACATGGCCCTCCCCCCACAAAGCGTTAGTCGTCGCCGTGCGCGGCGGCGTGCTTTCCCTCGGGCACGTGCTGCGGGATGAAGTCTTTGTCGGCGCCGGGGACGGCGAACTCATAGGGGCCGCGGTAAACCGTGGGCTCGTGGCCGGCGAAGTTGTCGTGCGGCGGGGGCGAGGGAATCGTCCATTCCAGCGTGGTGGCTTCCCACGGGTTGATGCTCTCTGCCTTCTTGCCCTTCCACAAGCTCCAGATGAGGTTGAAGAGGAAGATGAGCTGCGCGCCGATAGTGACGAAGGCGGCGATGCTCATGAAGGTGTGTACCGGTTGCAGCTCGGCCAGGAAGCGAACCGCGGAAGTGTCGGGGTAGCGGCGCAGGTGGCCGGCCAAGCCGATGTAGTGCATGGGCATGAAAATGGCGTAGACGCCGATGAAGGTGAACCAGAAATGAATCCTGCCCATGCCCTCGCTCAGGTGGCGCCCGAACATCTTGGGGAACCAGAAATAG
>JAXIPK010000328.1:0-13692 GCA_045402975.1 Acidobacteriota bacterium | reverse complement strand
GCCGCCCCACTATCGCCACCAGCCCCGACGAAGTCGGGGCCAGCGGCACCTTCGGCTTGTCGGTCTGCGTGCTCATTCTTCCACCTGTGCTATTGTAGCCGTTCGCTCAGAAAGCTGCCCACGATGGCCAAGCCTGCTGCCAATTCCGAGATGACGCTGCGGGACTTCTTCGGGCCCGAAGGGCTGCTGGCGCGCTGCCATCCGCAGTACGAGTTCCGCGCCGGGCAACTGGAGATGGCCGAGGCGGTCGAGCGCGCCTTCCGCGAGAAGCGCCACCTGGTGGTCGAAGCCGGCACGGGGACGGGTAAGACTCTGGCGTACCTGTTGCCGGCGCTGCGCAGCGGCCGCAAGGTGGTTATCTCGACCGGCACCAAGAATCTCCAGGAGCAGCTTTTCTTCAAGGACATTCCCTTTCTGCAAAAGCATTTCGACCCCAACATCCACGCCTGCTACATGAAGGGCCGCTCCAACTACCTCTGCCGGCAGAAACTCTACGACCTCGAGCACCAGCCGGTGCTGAAAGGGATGGAAGAGATTGACCAGTACGCGCACATTCGCCAGTGGGAGAAGACCACCGAGTCGGGCGACCGCGCCGAGCTGACCGACCTGCCGGAGCCCATTGGGCTCTGGCCGCGCATCGACGCCCGCAGCGACACCTGCACCGGGCAGAAGTGCGCCCAGTTCGAGCGCTGCTTCATCACCCAGATGCACCGCCGGGCGGCGGAAGCCGACCTGGTCATCGTCAACCATCACCTGTTCTTCGCCGACCTGGCGGTGCGCAAGGACGATTTCGCCAGCATCCTGCCCGACTACCACGCCGTCATCTTCGACGAGGCGCACGAGCTCGAAGATGTCTCCAGTCTGTTCTTCGGCTCGCAGGTGTCGAACTACCGCTTCGAAGAGCTGGGGCGCGACGCCGAAAACGCCCTGCGCCTCAAGGGCGTGGCCGACAAGCGCGTGCCCAAGCTGCTGCGCCAGCTCCGCAAGCACGCCACAACGTTCTTCGATCTTTTTCCTGGTGGGGAAGGCCGCTTCGCGTTCGAGAACCGGGCCGAGTTCCTGGAGCGGCACGGCGACGCCTACAGCAAGTTGGTGGACGCCCTGCGCGCGCTGGAGGTGGCGCTCGCCAGCCTGCCGGAAAAACCCGAAGAGCTGTTGCGACTGGTGCGCCGCGCGGCGGAAATCCGCCAGGAGCTGCAGTTCCTTCTCGAGAGCGCCGACCGCAGCTACGTCTTCTGGTACGAGCGGCGCGGCCGCGGCGTGTTCGTGCAGGCCACGCCGATTGATGTCTCGCAAATCCTGCGCGAGCGGCTCTTCGAGCGCTACGAAACCATCGTGCTGACCTCGGCCACACTGGCGGTGGCCGACCGCTTCGACTACTTGAAGCAGCGGCTCGGCTTCCGGCAGGCGGAAGAGCGCGTGCTCCCCTCGCACTTCGATTACGAAAAACAGGCCATGCTGTATGTCGCTGAACACTTGCCCGATGTGCGCGACCCCGGCTTCGTGCGCGAGGCGGCCGACGTCATCACGCAGCTTCTCGAGGCCAGCCGCGGCCGCGCCTTCGTGCTCTTCACCAGCCACCAGCAGATGCAGCAGATTTTCGAGCGCGCCGCCCAGCGCCTTGATTTCCCCTTGTTGCTGCAAGGGACGGCGCCGCGCACCGCGCTGCTGGAAAAGTTCCGGCAAACGCCCGGCGCCGTGCTCTTCGCCACCGCCAGCTTCTGGCAGGGCGTGGACGTGCAAGGGCCACAACTGAGCGCAGTGATTATCGACCGGCTGCCGTTCGCCGTGCCCACCGACCCGGTGGTGCGCGCCCGCATTCAAGCGTTGCAGGAGGAAGGCCACAACGCCTTCACCGAATACCAGATTCCCGAGGCCATCATCTCGCTCAAGCAGGGTTTCGGCCGCCTCATCCGCGCCCGCAGCGACCGCGGCATCCTGGCCATCCTCGACAACCGCATCCTGCGCAAGCAGTATGGTAGACTTTTCCTGGAGAGCCTTCCGCCCTACCGCGTGACCTCGGACTTGCAGGAGGTGCGGAAGTTTTTCTCCGAGGAGTAGAAATGTTCGAGGTTGCCGTCGAAGAGACGTTCGCGGCTGGCCACGCCCTGCGCGGCTACAAGGGTAAGTGCGAGAACGTCCACGGACACAACTACAAGGTGCGGGTGGTGCTGGCCGGTGAAAAGCTCGACCAGACCGGCCTGATCTACGACTTCGTCGAGCTCAAGCAGCGAATCGGGGAGGTGGTCAGCAGCCTCGACCACCGCTTCTTGAACGACATGCCGCCCTTCACCGAACTCAACCCCTCGGCGGAAAACATCGCCAAGTATTTCTACGACGAGCTGAGCCGACGGCTGGCGGCTGGCGACAACGGGGCGCGCCTGCGCGAAGTGACCGTTTTCGAGACTGAGGTCACATCGGCCACCTATCGCCCCTAAGTCTTCTCCGGGCAAGGGGTTACCTCTAGGACCAAAGTGGGGCATCAAGGCCGGGCCGCCAGCGCATCTAAGCAGGTGGAATCAGGAAATAGGAGGAAGCCGGTGGTCGTGGGTTTGCTTGCGTGTGCCCGGGCAGAAGTCGAAAACCCCATCGCCTATCGGCGACGCCCGAGCTATACTTAGGAAGAGCGGAGAGAAGGAGAAGAGTGGCCATGAAGGTTCAACGCCTTGGAGTAGCGACCCTGGGTTTCCTCCTGATGGTGCTGGTGGGCGCAGTGGGCGCCTCGGCGCAGGGGCCGGGCACCGTAATGGGCATCGTCACGCTGGACGGCAAGCCGATCAAGGATGCGGTCGTCATGCTGAAGGCCTCCGATTCCGACCGTACAGCGGACGCCAAGACGGACAAGAACGGTGAGTACTACATCCGCGTCATTTCCGGGACCTACGACGCCATTGTCCTCATCAACGGCAAAGAGGTCGCCAAGAAGCCGGGCATCAAGGTGTCCGGCGGCCTCTACGGCGATCCCAGCAGCGGCAATGCGTTCCGCAACAAGCACGACTTCCCGTTGCAGACCGGCGGCAACAACCCGGAAGCGGCGAAACAGCAGGCCGAATTTGAAAAACAGCGGACTGCCTACGAGCACGCCGCCTCGCTCAACCAGGCGGGCAAGTTTGAAGACGCATTGGCCGAGCTCATTCCCTTGGCCGAGAAAGACCCCGACCAGTGGGTGGTGCACGCGCAACTGGGCGTCGCCTATCAGGGGCTAAAGCGGTACCCGGAAGCAGAGACCAGCCTGAAGAAGGCGATTGAGCTCGACCCGCAGAACGGCGTGCTCTACACCACGCTGGGTCAGGTGTACGTCAAGATGGGCAACATGGAAGAAGGGCGGAAGTATTTTGAGACGGCCGCCCAGCTGAGCCCGGAAGACGCGGCCACTGCCTACTTCAACATCGGCGTGACGCTTTACAACGGCAACGACCTGAAGTCGGCCGCCGACTGGTTCCGCAAGTCCACCGAAGCCGACCCCGCGCGCGCCGAGGCCTACTACCTGCTGGGCATGTGCCTCTACAGCCAGGCGCAATACAAGCAGGAAGGCCAGGAGCTCAAGACGATTCCGGCCCCGGGGACGCAGGAAGCGTTTCAGCGCTATCTGGAGCTCGCGCCCACCGGCAAGTACGCCGAGGAAGCCAAGGCCGCGCTGCAAGCGCTGGGCGCCAGCGTGCCGGCATCGGTGCGGGTGAGGAAGAAGTAAACCGCGTCGCGAAACAGTTCGGGCCCGTCGGGTGCAACCGGCGGGCGACCCATCATGCAGATCCGCCACGCCAGCTCACTCCTGCTCTTACTGTTGAGCTCGAGCCTGTTCGTCGTCTCGGTGCAGGCGCAGGGAACCGGCGCCTTCAGCGGCGTGGTGCTGGATGAAGAGGGCGCCCCGCTCGCCGGCGCCGTGGTGATTGTTCGGAGGCTCGAGTTCGCCTTCGAGCGCCAAACCGAAACCGATTCCCAGGGCCACTTCTACTACGGCGGCTTCCACCCCGGCCGCTACCGTCTCCTCGTGCAGCGCAACGACCGCGTCGTCTGGTCCACTTACGCAGTTGTGATGCCCGGGGCTGAGCTCAACTACACCGTTGACCTGAAAAAGATGCGCGAAGAGGCTGAGCGGCTGGGGCGGCTCGACCCGGAGCTGGAGCAGCGCCGCGAGGCTCAACGCCTCCGCCAGGCCCGCGAAGATGAGTTGGAGCATCACTACACACTCGGCGCGCGTGCCCTGAGCGAGGGCAAGCCGGACGAGGCCATCCGGGAATACCAGGCCCTCATCGAGCAGCAGCCCACTCAAGCGACGCCGCACGCGTTGCTCGGCTCGGCCTACGCCGCCGCGGGACGTTTGCCGGAAGCCGCCGCCGCCTACCGTCGCGCCCTGGAACTCGAGCCGCGCGAGGCCTCGCATCACAACAACCTGGGCCTTGTGCTGGTGCGCAGCGGCCAGCTCGACGACGGCCTGCGCCACATCGAGCGCGCCGCCCAGCTCGACCCGGAGCGCGCCGCCACCTACGAGTTCAACGTCGGGGCCGCATTGCTCAACGCGGGACGTCCCCAGGACGCGCTGCCCCGGCTGCGCCAGGCCGTGCGCCTGGATCCCACCATCGCCGTCGGTCAATACTTCCTTGGCTTGGCTTTGCTGCAGACCTCGCCGCGACTTGCCGCTGGGCGAGTCGATCCTCGCGTCGGCACCGCCGAGGCCTTTCAACGCTACCTGCAGCTCGCCCCCGACGGACCCTACGCCGCCGAAGCCCGCGCCCACCTCAAAGAATTGGGCATAGCAGAGGCCCCCGCATCGGCGCCGAAAACGTCCGAGAGCCGCGAGTGAGCGGCTCGACGCCATTGACACTCCCGAAGGTGGCCGCTAGACTCTCGCTTTCTTGTCCGGCGCGGCGGGGGGAGACGTGCGGCGCGACCTGCTGATTACTGCCCTGGTTTTCACCGCGATTGGCTTCGTGGGTGGCTACGTGTATACGCAGTACGCCGCGCCCCCTCGCTCGGTGAGCACGCTTTCGGGGCCGGTGGCCATGGCCGGGCCGGAGCCCGAGGCCACGCTTCCCGAAGGCCATCCGCCGCTCGACATGGCGCAGCGCTGGCGCACGCTGCAGCAGCAGGCCGAGGCCAACCCCAATGACTCCAAGGCCGCGCTCGAGCTCGCCAACCTTTTGTTTGATCTCCAGCGCTGGGAAGACGCCACCTTCTGGTACAACCGCGCGCTGACCCTCGAGCCCAAGAACACTGACGCCCGCACCGACCTCGCCACCTGCTACTTCAACCTCGGCCGCTACGATGAAGCGCTCAAGGAGTACTCGGCTTCGCTCGAGCTCGAGCCCAACAAGCCCCAGGCGCTCTACGGCACTGCGCTCACTCGCCTGAGCCAGAAGGACACCGCCGGGGCGCGCCAGGCCTATGAGCAGCTTCGCCGCGCCCATCCTGAGTTTCCCGGCAACGAGGACCTGGCCAAGCGCCTGGAAGCGGAGTCGAAGCCGCGATGATCTGGCTGCTGCGCTTCACCGCGCTGGTGGCGGCGTTCGTGCTGCTGCGCAACGTGGTGCGCTGGGGTTGGCGCGCGCTGTCCTCTTCGGCGCCGCGCCGGGAGATTCGCTCCGCGCGCCAGGGCGTGGTCAAGCGCGACCCGGCCTGCGGAACCTACGTGGACGTGGAAGTTTCCGTGCAGGCGCGCGCCGGCGCCGAGGTGCTGCACTTCTGCTCGGCGCAGTGCCGCGACGCGTACCTGGCGCAGCACCTGGTGGCGCAGAAAGCGCCGTAGTCAACCCAACCCGATTCCCCGGAGCCCGTCACTTCGTCTCGTGGAGGAAACTCGATGAAGGAAGACCTGAACCCGTACCGGATCTCCCAGCTGCAATTCGATCAGGCGGCCCACTACCTCAAGCTCGACCCCGGCTTGGCGCAAGTGCTGCGCACGCCCAAGCGGCAGATGGTGGTCTCCGTGCCCACCAAGATGGATGACGGCTCGGTGAAGGTGTTCGAAGGGTACCGTGTGCAGCACAACATCGCCCGCGGGCCCGCCAAGGGCGGCATCCGCTACCACCCCAACGTTTCGCTCGATGAAGTGAAAGCCCTGGCGGCGTGGATGGCCTGGAAGACGGCGGTGATGAACCTGCCTTTCGGTGGCGGCAAGGGCGGCGTGATCTGCGACCCGCGCAAGATGTCGAAGACCGAACTCGAGCGCATGACGCGGCGCTTCGTCTCCGAAATCTTGCCCATCATCGGGCCCGACCGCGACATCCCCGCGCCCGACGTCTACACCGACGAGCAGACCATGGCCTGGGTGATGGACACGTATTCGATGACCATCGGCGCTACCTGCCTCGGGGTCGTCACCGGCAAGCCGGTTTCACTGGGCGGCTCGGAAGGCCGCCACGAAGCCACAGCGCGCGGCTGCCTGTTCGTTACGCAGGAAGCGTGCCGTGTGCTGCGGAGGCCGCTCAGGCGTGCCACTGTGGTCGTCCAGGGATTCGGGAACGCCGGCAGCATCGCGGCGCGGCTGTTCGCCGCCGCCGGGGCCAAGATCATCGCCGTCAGCGATTCCAAGGGCGGCATCCACAACCCGCGCGGCATCGATCCCATCAAGGCCATTCGCTTCAAGGAGAAGAGCGGGTCGGTGGTGGGGCTGGCGGGCACGTCGAAAATCTCCAACCAGGACATCCTGGAGCTGAAGTGCGACATCCTGATCCCGGCGGCGCTGGAAAACGTCATCACCAGCGAGAACGCCGGCAACGTCAAGGCGCGCATCATCGCCGAGGCGGCCAACGGTCCCATCACGCCGATGGCGGACGACATCCTGGCGCGCAAGGGTGTTTTCCTGCTGCCCGATATTCTCGCCAACGCCGGCGGCGTCACCGTGAGCTACTTCGAGTGGGTGCAGGACCTGCAGAACTTCTTCTGGGAAGAAGACCAGGTCAACGCCAAGCTGGAAACGATGATGAAGCGCGCCTTCAGCGAAGTCCACGAGACCTCGAAGCGCTACAAGGTCAACATGCGCGTCGCCGCTTACATCCTTGCCATCGGCCGCGTCGCCGACGCCACTATGGTTCGCGGCCTCTTCCCATAGAACTCGGCGAGACTCTCTCGTAATGTCATTCCGAGTCGCGCACCTTCGCAGAAGGTGTGGGGCAAGGAATCTGGTTCTTCTTTACCCGCGCCTGTGGAAAACTTTTTCTTTCAAAAAGATTTTTGTGTTGACAGAGAAAATTTGCTGTATTCTCAGCGTGGGAATGTAGGTCGGGAGGTGAGTGCGCGGAATGGCGAATCAACCTGGGGCCGGCTCCCCGCCGGTCACGTTAAGTATTGCCGGCTTTGATCCCACCGCAGGCGCGGGCATCGCCGCTGATCTGAAAACTTTTGCGGCGCACAGCTGCTACGGGGTCGCCGCGATTACAGCGCTGACGGTGCAAGGCGCGAAGGGTGTGCGCAAGGTCGAGCCGGTCTCGGCCGAGGTTTTGAAGGCGCAGATCGAAGAGTTGCTGCGCGACGTTCCCATTGCCGCCGCGAAGATCGGCATGCTGGCGACGCGCGCCAACGTGGCCGCGGTGGCGGACCTACTCGGAAAAGCAAAACTGCCCTTCGTCGTCCTCGACCCCGTGCTGCGCTCCACCTCGGGCGCGGAGCTGCTCGAGCCCAGCGGCGTTAAGGAGCTGATCAAACATCTGCTCGCGCTGGCTACTGTCATCACGCCCAACATCGCCGAAGCCGCGGCACTCTCCGGTATTGAGATCAAAAGCTTCGACGAAATGAAGGCCGCGGCCGAGAAGCTCCACCAGCTCGGCGCCCGCGCCGTGGTGATCACCGGCGGCGACCTCGAGAAGCCGGTGGATTTGCTTTACGACGGCAAGACCTTCACGCCCTTCGGCGGCCAGAAGATCAAGTCGGAAAACACCCACGGCACCGGCTGCACGTTCTCTTCCGCCGTGGCGGCGAACCTCGCCTGCGGGCGGCAACTCGACGACGCGGTGATGCTCGCCAAAGCCTATGTGGTCAAGGCCATCGAGAAGGGCTTCGCGCCCGGCAAGGGCAAGGGCGCGCTCAACCATTTCTATCGCTACCAGAACGGCCAGTTCGTTCACTCGCACTCCATCCACACGCCCTCCGAGGGCGCGGCCCACGGCATCAGCCACTTCTGAGGCTCAAGAGAATCGCCTGGTGTTTGTACGGGCGAGCGTTGCTCGCCTGACAGACAGGAATGTCTGTCCTACCGACGGTGCACGAAGGCGCCGGAGACGAGCGCCGCGACGGGAGCGCCGCGGAAGGTGCGGCCGTCGAAGGGTGAGTTGCGGCTCTTGGAGGCGCCGTCAGCGGCGCGGTAGGTCCACTTCTTTTCCAAATCGAGAATAGTGATGTCGGCGGGCGCCCCCACTTTCAGTTGGCCGCCTTCCACGCCCAGGATGCGCGCCGGATTAGTGGAGAAAAGTTCGGCCAGGCGCAGCAAAGAAATTTTGCCCGAATGATAGAGGCGCTCGAGCGCCAGTCCCAACGCTGTTTCCAGCCCGATGATGCCGAAGGGCGCCGACTCGAAGTCAGTCTGCTTCTCGGTTTCACCATGGGGCGCGTGGTCGGTGGCAATGGCGTCCACCGCACCATCGGCCAGTCCCTCCATCATCGCGTCCACATCTTCCGTCGTGCGCAGCGGCGGGTTCATCTTGGCGCGGGTGTCGTAGTCGCGGCAGGCCTCGTCGGTAAGGGTGAAGTGGTGCGGCGTCACCTCGCAAGTGATGCGCACGCCTTCCTTCTTCGCGCGGCGAACGATGTCGAGCGCGCCGCGCGTGGAAAGATGAGCGATGTGGACGCGGGCGCGAGTCAACGCGGCGACCATGGCGTTGCGCAGCACCGGCAGCTCCTCGGCGAGCGCCGGGATGCCGCGCAGGCCGAGGCGCACCGACCACTCCCCCTCGTGCATCACGCCGCCGGCAGCCAGATGCGCGTCCTCGCAGTGGTCGATGAGCGGGATGTCGAGCGCGGCGCAGTACTCCAGCGCGCGGCGCAGCAGCCGGTTGTTGGCGACCGGCCGGCCGTCGTCGCTGACGGCAACGATGCCGGCGGCGCGCATGGATTCGATTTCCGCCAGCTCCTCGCCCGCCGAGCCCTTGGTGACCGCGCCTACAGGATAAACGCGCACGCCCGCTTGGGCTGCCTGGCCGAGAATAAAGCGAGTAACCAGCGCCGAATCATTCACCGGCTGCGTGTTGGGCATGCAAGTAACGGCGGTGAACCCGCCGGCGGCGGCGGCGCGCGCTCCGCTGGCAATGGTTTCGGCGCTTTCCTTGCCCGGCTCGCGCAGGTGGACGTGGAGATCGATGAAGCCCGGCGCGACGACGAGATTCGCAGCGTCGAAGACTTCAGCGTCGGCGCGAGAGATGTTCTTGTCAAGGGCGGCGATGCGGCCGCCTTCGATCAACACGTCGCGCTTGTCGTCCAGGCTCGAGGCTGGATCCACCACGCGACCGTTCTTGATGAGCAGCGGCTTCATGTCGTCAGCAGCTCGAGCAGCGCCATGCGGACAGCGACACCGTTTTCCACTTGATGGGGGATCACGGACCGCGGACTGTCGGCGACCTCGCCGGAGATGTCAACGCCGCGCAGAAACGGCCCCGGGTGCATGACGATGGCGTCGGGCCGGGCGAGCGCCAGCCGCTCCAGCGTCAGGCAGTAGTGGCGGGCGTACTCGGCCGGCGAAGCGAAGAGCGGCTCTCGCTGGCGCTCGAGCTGCACGCGCAGCATCATCACCGCGTCCGCGTCTTCCAGTGCCTCCTCGATGCGCGCGCAGACCGTGACCCCCGGCGCCAGCTTCTCCAAGACTTTCGGCACCAGCGGCGGAGGCCCGCCGAGCGCGATGCGGGCGCCGAACTTGGAGAGCAGATGAATGTTGGAGCGGGCCACGCGGCTGTGCAGGATGTCGCCCAGGATGGCGATCTTGAGGCCGGCGAGCTTGCCCTTGTGGTCGCGGATGGTGAGCGCATCGAGCAGCGCCTGAGTCGGATGCTCGTGGGCGCCGTCGCCGGCATTGAGAATCGGCACCGAAGTGTGGCGCGCCAGAAAGTGCGGCACGCCGGAGCCGGAATGGCGGATGACCAGCGCATCGGGGCGCATGGCCACCAGCGTCTTGATGGTGTCGAGCAGCGACTCGCCCTTCTGCACGCTCGAGGCCTCGAGCGCCAGGTTGACGGTGTGCATGCCCAGCCGCTGCGCCGCCATCTCGAACGATACCCGCGTGCGAGTGGAGGGCTCGAAGAAGGCCAGCACCAGCGTCTTGCCGCGCAGCACGTGGAACTGGCGGACGGGGCGCGTTTCAGTGGCGGTGCGGGTCTGGTATTTCTGCGCGGTGGCGAGGATCAGCTCAACGTCGTCCACGCTGAGCGGCTCGATCCCCAACAGGTGCGGCTGCGAGAGGCGGGCAGCGGTCTTCGGAGCCGGCACGGAAAGCCTCAATCAGTCAGGAAGTTTTTCGACCAGCATCACCCGCTCTTCGTTGTCCACTTCGC
Organism: Acidobacteriota bacterium; assembly: GCA_045402975.1. Lineage (GTDB taxonomy): Bacteria > Acidobacteriota > Terriglobia > Acidiferrales > 2-02-FULL-67-57 > JACPRL01. The sequence continues at coordinate 3,217 of JAXIPK010000328.1, read as the reverse complement.
GCAGGCGGCACTCGATGATCTCGTTGGCGGCGGTCTGGACCTGGCGGCCGACGTAGGTGGCCTCGATGGGGAGCTCGCGCCAGCCGCGGTCAATCAGCACGCAGAGCTGGACGCGGGCCGGGCGGCCGCACTCGAAGAGCGCGTTCATGGCGGCGCGAATGGTGCGGCCGGTGTAAAGCACGTCGTCAATCAGGATGACGGTCTTGCCGTCCACGGAGAACTCGAGCTGGCGCTGCTTGACCACCGGCTGCGGCCCCACCGTAGACAAGTCGTCGCGGTAGAGCGTGATTTCCAGCCGCCCCACCGGCACCTTGCGCTTCTCGATGTTCTCGATGCGGTCTGCGAGGCGCTGCGAAAGCGGCACGCCGCGGCGGAGGATGCCGATGAGCGCGACGTTGTCGCCGCCCTGGTTGCGCTCGACGATTTCGTGCGCCAGGCGCACCAGGGTGCGGTCAATCTCCGCCGCACTCATCAACTGGGCTTTTTCTCGAATCGGCATGCAAGCTGCCCTCGGCAGGCGACACTCGCGAAGGCAAGCCATACTAGTGGGGCGGCCGCCGGACTGTCAAGGAAGGCGGGGCGGCTGTGGTAGACTGACGGCTCTCGACAACCGCATGGCTCAGGAGGCGAGAATGAAACTGGGGGCTAAATCTGCGTTGCTCTGCGTGGTCCTGGTTTTCGTCCTGGCGTCGGTCCCGACGGCGGCGCAGTCAGGTGAGAACGGCGGGCTTTTCATCCTGGTGACCAACGACGACGGCTACGACGCCCCCGGCCTGCGGGCGCTGGCGGAAGCGCTGGCCCCCCTGGGCACGGTGCTGGTGGTGGCACCGCAGGAGAATCAAAGCGGCAAGGGACATTCGACTACGGGGCGAGAGTTCATCCGCGCGCGGTCGGTGGACATCACTCCCAACATCAAGGGCTACGCCGTTCCAGCCACGCCGGCGACTTGCGCTCGGATGGGGATCGAAGCGCTTTCGCCCCGCAAGCCCGACGTGGTGGTGAGCGGCATCAACCGCGGACGCAATCTGGGCGTGGTGGTCAACTACTCCGGCACCGTCGGAGCGGCGCGCGAAGCGACGATTGCCGGCGTGGCCGCCATCGCGGTCTCGAACCAGGGCGACGACGCCAAGGAATACGCCCGCACCGCCGAGTTTGTGCGTGAGCTTATTGTTCGGCTCAAGGCCGAAGGACGGCTCAAGCCGGGACTCTTCCTCAACGTCAACGCCCCAGCGGGCGAGTGGAAGGGCGTGATGGTCACGCGGCAGAGCACCACCGCCACACCGCAAACCTTCGACCGCACCACCAACCCGCGCGGCGACGTCTACTATTGGTCGGACTACCGCAACCTGACGGAAGACGCGGAAGGCACCGACGTGTGGGCCTTCGTGCACGGCTATATCTCGGTCACACCGATGCAGCTCGACCAGACCGACTCGAGCGGCCTTGGCTGGCTCAAAGATATGAAGCTGGAGGCAGGCACGCCCGCGCCGCGGTAGAGAATGTCGGTTGACCTGAGCGTCGAGCTGGTCGCCCCCGCTGCGGGGCGCTCCGGGCTTCGCTTCAAGAATCCCATCCTCGCCGCCTCCGGCACGTTCGGCTACGGCGTGGAGTTCGCCGAGCAGGTGGACCTGAACCGGCTGGGCGGCGTGGTCGTCAAGGGTCTCTCAGTGCAGCCGATGGAAGGCGCGCCGGCCCCCCGGCTGTGCGAGACGGCGGCCGGGATGCTGAACGCCGTCGGGTTGCAGAACATCGGCGTGCGGGCCTTCATCGCCGAAAAACTCCCGGCGCTGCGGCGCTATGAGACTGCCATCATCGCCAACGTCTTCGGGCATTCGGTGGAAGAGTACGTCGAGGTCATCGCGCAGCTCGAAGACGCCGAGGGCGTGGCGGCCTATGAGCTCAACATCTCCTGCCCGAATGTGAAGAAGGGCGGGGTGGAGTTCGGGCGCGACCCGCAGTTGGCCGGCGAGGTGGTGAGAGCAGCGCGCGGCGCCGCCCGGCGACGCCCGCTCATCGTCAAGCTCTCCCCCAACGTCACCGACATCACGGTCTTGGCCCGTGCCGCGGCGGAGGCCGGCGCCGATGCGCTTTCGGTCGTCAACACCTTCTCCGGCATGGCGGTCGACCCGGCCACTCGCCGCTCGCGCCTGGGGCTGGCCACCGGCGGGCTGTCCGGGCCGGCCATCAAGCCCCTAGCGCTTCGAATGGTCTGGGAGGCCACCCGGGCGGTCTCCATACCTGTCATTGGGATGGGCGGAATCACCAGCGGGGAAGACGTAGCAGAATTCCTCATCGTTGGGGCGCGGGCGGTGCAGATTGGCACGGCAACTTTCGTCCAGCCGGCGGCAACGCTGCGCATCCTTGGCGAGTTTACTAACTTCTGCAATAAGAATAAGATAGAGCACGCCAGGGAGCTCTCCGGCACGCTGAAATCCAGCTAGCAAGGGCGAATCTTTGGCGAACAATCCGCTTGACATTTCGCCCCTCTCCTGCTACTCTCTGACCATCTAAAAAACAGCCGCGAAGCACCCCAAACACACTCAAATCCGCATCTCAATTCAAAGGGAGAAGACGAAAGGCCTTATGAGGAAGCTGTGTTTCGCCGGATTGCTGGTGGCGCTGCTCTCGCTGGCCGGGTTGAGCCTGCTGGTACAGGCAACGGCGCCGGCGGAAGAACCGCGCCAGGAGCCCTACCGTGCCGTTTCCGCCTCCCCAGAGATGGAGCCGACCGAAGTCATTATTGGTAAGGCCAGTTGGTATGGCGGTAGCTTCCACGGCCGCCCGACCTCCAGCGGCGTGCCCTACAGCCGCTTTGCCCTGACCGCCGCCCACCGCACACTGCGGGCCGGAACCGTGGTTCGCGTAACCAATCTGCGCAACCAGCGCTCGACCGTCCTGGTCATCAATGACTGGGGCCCGGTGCCGGAAGACCGCGTGATCGACGTCTCCGAGGCCGCCGCCGAAGTGCTGGGCTTCCGCGAGCGCGGCTTGGCGCGCGTGCGCATTGATGTCTATCGCGCCGCCAACAATCCCTTGTAGAATCTCCCGCGGCACTTCGCGGGAGAGCTCGCTTGCCTTCAACCAAAGACCAACTGACTGCCGCGCGCGCGCGCATCATCGTGGCTCTGGATCTGCCCACGCCGTCCGAGGCGCGGGAGCTGGCCCAACAACTGGCCCATCGCCCCGGGCTGTTCAAAGTCGGCGCGCAGCTCTTCAC
>JAXIPK010000079.1:0-2536 GCA_045402975.1 Acidobacteriota bacterium | reverse complement strand
CCCGGCCGCGCTAGCTGCTGGCGACCAGGAATTGGGGCTCAGCGGCCGAACAATCTGCGTTTACTGCGGCAGCCCGGCGCGGCGCAATAGGTCTTGAAACCTGGGATCGGGGCGCAGGTTGTCGTAGGCAGGGTCAACCCTCATGAAATCGGGCCTCATAGAACGCTCGTCGAAAGCCTTTTCCAACCATTCAAACGCGCGCTCCCTGTCGTCGAGCCCTATATAGGCAAGTGACATCCAGTAGGCCGGTACATAGCGTGTTTTTGAGAGGTCCTGCAGATCCTCGACTACTTTCTGCGCCTTTTCTCTCCTACCCGACTTCAGGTAAGCACGAGCGAGGACATAGCTGTTCCCCGAGATTTGCGCTTCCGTGATGGCATCGGTGTATCTGGCCTTTTGCAGATACCCTCGGGCTAGAAAGGTATGCGCCGATTCGAAGTTGGGATCCATTTCCAGCGTCTTCCGCTCTTGCTCTATCGCCGCGTCGTATTGTCCCTGGTAAAGGAGAACCCTTCCCATCTCCGCACTAATGTGCACCGACAGCGGGTCCAGTTCCACGGCGCGTTTCATCTCTCGCGCGGCTTCGTCCAAACGTCCCATGGCGAAGTAATAGTAAGAATACCAGTAGTGGGCGGTCGCATAGTTTGGGTTGAGCTGCAAGGACCGCTCGAATTCCTGACGCGCGCCTGGCCAGTCCCAGTCGTAGGCGATTTTGTTCCGTGCCAAGGAGGCGTGCGCCTCGGCGAGCTCCTCATCCAAGTCCAGGGCCTTCATCGCCGCGGCCTTTCCTCGGGGGTAGGTGTCCCTGGGCGGGACATGGCCCCAGGCTCCGAGGTTGATATAGGAGTCGGCCAGCCCAGCGTAGGCCAGAGCGTAATTGGGGTCTTTCTCGATAGCCTGCTCGAAGTATTCGATTCCCTTCTCAAAACCCTCGCGCGTTCTTTTATTCCAGTGGTAGCGACCCTTGAGATAAGCTTCGTGCGCTTCAGAATTGACCGGGCGGGCGCTCGTCAGGCGGGCCTGTTCGGGCGGCGTTACCGCGATGCGGATTTCGCTCGCGATGGCGCGAGCCACCTCGCTTTGCAAGGCGAGGATGCCACGCATCTCCCGCTGGTAGCTCTCCGCCCACAGGTGCTTGTCGGTGGGGCCGTGGATCAACTGCACGGTAACGCGCACCTGGTCGCCCTCGCGTACCACCGAGCCTTCGATCAGGCCGTCCACGCCCAGCTCCCGCGCAATTTGCGGCATGGCCTTGTCGGTGCCCTTGTAGCGCATCGCCGAGGTGCGGGAGATGACTTTCAGGGCGCTGATCTTGGAGAGTTCCGCGGTCAACGCCTCGTGCATGCCCTCGACGAAATAGTCCTGCTCGGGGTCCTGGGAAAGGTTGTCGAGTGGCAGCACCGCCAGTGACTCTATGGTCGGTGCCGCAGGTGCACCGAGCAACCGCTCCCGCAGGCCGCCCAGATTGAGCCCGAACGCCAAGCCGAGCAGAATGACAACGACGACGCCTAGGGCGATTCCTGGGGACACCCAGCGGCGGGGTCCGCTGGGCTGAGCCGTTGTGGGGATAGTGGTAGGAATGGCCAGGTGGCGCAGGTCGACCAGCAACTCTTTTGCCGACTGGTAGCGGTTCTCGGAATCCTTCTCCAGGCACTTCAAGATAATTCGCTCCAGGTCAGCCGAGAGATCAGGCCGCAGACGACCGGGCGGCGGGGCGGGCTTGTGCAGGACGGCGTCGGTGAGCGCGGTCGAGAGCGTTTCTTGAAAGGGCCGCCGTCCGGTGGCCAGTTCGTAGAGAACTACCCCGGCGGCGTAAAGGTCGGCGCGGGCGTCCAGCGGCTCGCCGCGCAGTTGTTCTGGTGCCATGTAAGGAAGCGTGCCGACAACGGCGTGAGTTTGACTGAGACTCTCGGTGGCTGCCGCAACGCTCACCGGCCCCAGCAGCTTGGCCAGGCCGAAGTCCAGAATCTTCAGCCGGCCGTCCGCCGTCAGGCGCAGGTTGCCTGGCTTGAGATCGCGATGGACAACACCCTGCTCGTGCGCGGCCGCCAAGCCCTCGGCCAACTGCGCCCCGATGCGCAGCGCTTCTTTCTCCGCCAGCGACCTGCCTGCCAGTCTGTCGCTCAGGCTCTCGCCGCCAACCAACTCCATTACCAGGAAGTCCTCTCCGTCCTGGGTGCCGAAGTCGAAGACGGTGGCGATGTTGGGATGATTCAGCTTGGAGAGCGCCAGGGCTTCCTTGCGGAAACGCTTGCGGGCGGCCTCGTCCGCCAGTGTGCCCGCGGGCAAGACCTTGATGGCAACATCCCGCTCCAGATGTTCATCGCGGGCGCGGTAGACCTCGCCCATGCCGCCCGCACCAATCTTCTCCACGATGCGGTAGTGGCCGAGAGTCTTGCCGATCATGGTCAGGGCTTGGTGTGCTCTTTGAGCAGGTGGCGGAGCTCGGACATGAAGTCCTTGACGTCCTTGAAATCGAGATAGACGGAGGCGAAGCGGACGTAGGCGACTTTGTCGAGCTTGCGCAGGCGCTGCA
>JAXIPK010000248.1:0-9844 GCA_045402975.1 Acidobacteriota bacterium | reverse complement strand
CGCCGGGTGCATCGCCGCCTACTTCCTCATCGTGCGCGTCCCCTATCGCATGGCGCGCATCCAGGCTTTTCTCGACCCCTACGCCGACCCGCAGGGAAGCGGCTTCCAGACCATTCAGTCGCTGCTGGCCGTCGGCTCGGGCGGCATCACCGGCGTCGGCCTGATGGACGGCAAGCAGAAACTCTTCTATCTGCCCGAGGCGCACACCGACTTCATTTTTGCAGTGGTGGGTGAAGAGCTGGGCCTGCTGGGGGCGGCCATCGTCGTGATTCTCTTCGGCATCATCGCCTGGCGCGGCCTGCGCATCGCCGCGCTGGCGCCCGACGGCCTGGCGCGCCTGCTGGCCGTCGGCGTTACGGTGATGGTGGTCGGCCAGGCGTTCATCAACCTCAGCGTGGTCATCGGCCTGCTGCCCACCAAAGGCATCTCGCTGCCGTTCATCAGCTACGGCGGCAGCGGCCTGCTGGTGATGCTGCTGGGGATGGGTTTGTTGCTCAACATCAGCCAGCGCGTGGATTGAGGAGGCAATGAAGGTGATGATGGCGGGTGGCGGAACCGGCGGGCATGTTTTCCCGGCGCTCGCCGTCGCGGATGAGCTTCGTCGCCGCCAGCAATCGAACGAGGTGCTTTTCGTGGGTGCAGAGAACGGAATCGAGAAGCAGGTGGTGCCGGCGGCCGGCTATGCGCTGCGCACGCTGCCCGTCATCGGCTTCCAGGGCGTGAACGCCGGCGGCAAGCTGCGCAGTCTCTCGCTGCTGCCGGGCGCCGTGTGGCGGAGCCGCGCGTTCCTGCGCGAGTTCCAGCCCGATGTGGTCTTCGGCGTCGGCGGCTACGCCTCCGGCCCGGCGATGCTCGCGGCCGCGCTCAGCGGACGCCCCACAGTTCTCTTCGAGGCCAATGCCGAGCCCGGCCTGGCCAATCGCCTGATGGCGCCGTTTGTGCGTCGCGCCGCCGTTACCTACGAGGAGACCCGCGCGCGCTTCGGCGCCAAAGCCGTTCGCACCGGCAGCCCGGTGCGGCCCGAGTTCTTTTCCGTTCCGGCGAAGAATCACCAGCCGCCCTTCTCGCTGCTCATCTTCGGCGGCAGCCGCGGTGCGTTGGGAATCAACCAGGCTGTGGTGGACGCGCTCGACAAGCTGGCGGCCAGCGGCGTGCCGTTGCGCTTCACGCATCAGACCGGCGAGCGCGACTTCACCGCCGTGCGCACCGCCTACGCCCGCCGGGGAATCAATGCCGACGTCCTGCCCTTTATCCACGACATGCCGGCGCGTTTCGCCGCTGCCGACCTCATCATCTGCCGCTCTGGCGCCAGCACCGTGGCTGAGTTGGCCGCTGCCGCTCGCGCGGCGATTCTGATTCCTTTTCCCCACGCCACCGACCAGCACCAGTTGCGCAACGCCGAAATGCTGGCGCGGGCCGGTGCAGCTCGGCTGCTGGAGCAGTCGACACTCACGGGTGAGCGGCTGGCCGGCGAAATCCTGGCTTTGCTCGCCCAGCCGGCGCATCTGACTGAGATGGAAAACGCCGTGCGCAGCCTGGCTGTGCCGGATGCCGCCGCGCGCATCGCCGACTTGATTGAGAGCGTAGCCCGATGACTCCGACCCGCCACCTCAACTACCCGCCGCACCAGCACATCCACTTCGTCGGCATCGGCGGCATCGGCATGAGCGGCATCGCCGAGGTGTTGCTCAACCTGGGCTACGTCATCTCCGGCTCCGACCAGAAGGCCTCGCCGGTCACCGACCGTCTCGCTTCGCTGGGCGCGCGCATCCACGAGGGCCATCGCGCCGAAAACATCGAGGGCGCGCAGGTTGTCGTGGTGTCGACCGCGGTCTCGGCCATCAATCCCGAGGTTCAGGAAGCGCACCGGCGGCAAGTCGCCGTCATCCCGCGCGCCGAAATGTTGGCCGAGCTGATGCGCCTCAAGTACAGCATTGCGGTCGCCGGCGCCCACGGCAAGACGACGACCACTTCAATGATTGCCACCGCGCTGGCCGGCGCCGGGCTCGACCCCACCTTCGTTGTCGGTGGTCGCGTCAATCAGGCCGGCACCAACGCCCGCCTGGGCAAGAGCGAATGGATTGTCGTCGAAGCCGACGAGAGCGACCGCACCTTCCTGCTGCTGGCGCCGGTCATCGCCGTCGTCACCAACATCGACCGCGAGCACCTCGACCACTACCGCGACCTGGCCGACATTGCCGAGGCCTTCGTTGCTTTCGTAAACAAAGTCCCGTTCTACGGGGCCGCCATCGTCTGCACCGACGATGAGAACATTCGCGCCATCCTGCCGCACATTCAGCGGCGCGTCGTGAGCTACGGGACCGAGGGCGCGCCCGACGTGCAGGCCGGCAACGTCCGCCTGAAAGGCTGGACCAGCGAGTTCACCGTGCGTGTGGCCGGCGAGGACTGGGGCCAGTTCCGGCTGCGCCTGCCCGGCCTTCACAACGTGCGCAACGCTCTGGCCGCCATTGCCGTGGGCCGAGAGCTCGCCCTGCCCGCCGACAAACTCCGCCGCGCGCTCAGCGGTTTCAAGGGTGTGGGGCGGCGCTTCGAGGTCAAGGCGACGGTCGGCGGCGTTACTCTGATTGACGACTACTCCCACCATCCCACCGAAATCCGCGCTCTGCTGGCGGCGGCGCGCGGCTGCGACTTCAAGCGGCTGGTCGTTCTCTTTCAACCGCACCGCTACACGCGAACGAAACACAGTTGGGATGAATTCCTGCACTGCTTCGATGACGCCGACCTGCTGCTGCTCAGCGACATCTACCCCGCCAGCGAGCAACCGATTCCGGGCATCACCGGCTCCGCGCTGGCCGAGGCCATCCGCGCCGCCGGCCATCCGCGCGTCGAGTTCCACGCCGACCTGGTCGATGCAGCCGAGTCCGCCCTGCGGCAACTCCAGCCGGGCGACGCTTTGCTGACGGTGGGCGCGGGCAGCATCTGGAAAGTGAGCGAGGACCTGGCCGCGCGACTGCCGGCGGTGTTGGGAGTGGCCAATGCGCATTGAGAATCCGCGGCTGCACGCTGCCTTCGGCGAGCTGGGCGTCGAGCACCGCCCCGACGAAGCGCTGGCCGACTGGACCTCGCTCGGCGTCGGCGGCCAGACCGACATGTTGATTGTCCGCCAGCCGCGCCGCCTGCCGGAGTTGGTCCGCTTGCTGGCCGGCGACAACATCCCCTGGCGCTTTGTCGGCGGCGGATCGAATCTGCTCATCGAAGACGGCGAGTTGTCCTGGGTTGCTCTTCACCTCTCGCCCAAAGAATCTCAGCCTGAGTATTCAGGGAACCACGCCCGCATTCCCGCCGCGGCCGACCTCGGCCGCACGGTGATGGAATGCGCCAAGCGCAACCTGGGGGGAATGGAAGGACTCATCGGTGTGCCGGGCTCGGTGGGCGGCGCGCTGCGGATGAACGCCGGCGCCTACGGCATCGAAATCGGCCAGTTTGTGCGCAGCGTCGAGCTCTTTGAAGCCGCCAGCAATTCGATCAAGTCGGTTGCGAAGAACGAGGTGGGCTTCCACTACCGCCACACGAGTTTCGCGAAAGACGACATCATGATTTCCGCCGAGCTTGAGCTGCCCGAAAAGCCCTACAACGACATCCTCGAGACCATCAAGATGTGCAACCAGAAGCGCCGCGCCTCCCAGCCGCTCAATGAGAAGAGCGCCGGGTGCATTTTCAAGAACCCGGCGGGCGCGTCGGCGGGAAAGATGATCGACGAGTTGGGATTGAAGGGCCACCGCGTCGGCGGCGCAGTGGTCTCCGAGCGCCACGGGAATTTCTTCGTCAACCGTTTCCAGGCCACAGCGGCGGACCTGCTGCGGCTGATTGAGTACGTCAAGGAGCGCATCCGCGCCGCGTACGGCTACGAGCTCGAAGAAGAAGTCATCCTCTGGAGGAGCTAGTCGGATGGGGAGCAGCAACAAGACACCGCAACTCGGCGCCGACGACGCCGAGCGCTACCACCGCCCGCGCCGGCCGGTTGAAGTGCGCCGCCGCTCGTCGTGGCGGCAGGTGCTGCGAATCACCGCGCGCGTCATCGCCATCGGGCTGGGCGTGGCGCTGCTGGGCGGCGCCGTGTTTGTCTCCTACACCTTTGCCACCAGCACTTCGCCGGTTTTCCGCCTGGCCAGCCTGGACGACGTCGAAGTGTTGAACGCCGTCCATGCTTCGCCCGAAGCGGTGCGCGAGCGCTTCGCTGGCGACATCGGCTCGATGACCCTCTCCATTCCGCTCGAAGCGCGCCGCGCCAGCGTGGAGGAAATCCCCTGGGTCGAGGGCGCCACAGTGCAACGGGTGCTGCCGCACAACCTGCGCGTCTACGTGCGCGAGCGCACGCCGGTGGCGTTTCTCCGCCAGGGTGCTTCGCTGTGGCTGGTGGATCGCTACGGAGTGCTGCTCCCGACGCCGGAAGGGACCGCCTACAGTTTCCCCGTGGTCGTGGGGCTCTCCGAGGGCCTGACTCTCGAGGAGCGCCGCGAGCGCGTGGCGCTCTACCTCGAGCTGACCGAAGACCTCAACCGCGACGGCAGCGACTACGCCCGCGAGCTTTCCGAGGTTGACCTCAGCGATCCGGAAAACGTCCGCGCCAGCGTCACCGCCAGCGACGGCGTCGTCTGGCTCTACTTCGGCCGCGGGCGCTACCGCGAGAAGTACGAGACGTTCCAGCGTTACCGCCCGCAGTGGCAGGACTCGCCCGAGCCGGTGCACGCGGTCGACCTGCGCTTCCGCGGACAAATCGTGCTCAACCCGGCCGCCGCGCCGGCACAAGGACAATGAAGGCCAACGGACGCCATCTCGTCTCGCTCGACGTCGGCAGCAGCAAGGTCGCCGTGCTTCTCTGCGAAGTGGGCGAGGACGGTCGCGTCTACCTGCGCGGCAGCGGCCTGGCAGATTCGAAGGGCTTTCGCAAGGACACGCTCATCAACTTCAACGCCGCCGTCGAAGCGATTCGCCAGGCGGTGGAGGCGGCTGAGAACGCGTCGGGCGTGACGCTGGAGAGCGCGGTCATCGGCGTGGCCGGCCGGCACATCCGCAGCCTCAACAGCCGCGGCGGGGTTTCGCTGGGCCCGCGCGTGCGCGAGGTCGACCGCGAAGACCTCCAGCGCGCCATCGAAGCCGCGCGCGGCGTCTCGCTGCCGCCCGAGCAGGAGCTGCTGCACGTGCTGCCGCAGGAGTTTCTGCTGGACGCCCAGGATGGAATCCGCGACCCGCTGGGGTTGCTGGGCAAGCGCCTGGAGGTCAACGTCCACATCATCACCACTGAATCCACCGCGACGCAGAACCTCATCGCCGCGGTCAACCGCGCCGGCATCATGGTGGAGGACACCGTCTTCGAGCCGCTGGCCGCCGCGGAAGCCTGCCTCACGCCCGACGAGCGCGAGCTGGGCGTGGCTCTGGTGGATCTGGGCGGCGGCAGCACCGACTGGATCGTCTTCGAGCAGGGCGCGCCGCGCACCACTGGCATGGTGCCCATCGGCGGCGAGCACTTCACCAACGACCTGGCCATCGGCCTGCGCACGCCGCTGTGGGAAGCGGAGCGGCTGAAGCGCACGCACGGCTGCGCCGCCGGCACCAGTCTCGGCCAGGACACGCTGTTCGAAGCCGCGGGCATGGGCGAGCGGCCCGCGCGCGTGGTTTCGCGGCGGGCGCTGTGCGACATCCTGGAGCCGCGCGCGCAGGAGTGGCTTGCTTTGCTGCGTGACTCCATGGAGCGCGCCGGCTGCGCGCGCCTTCCGGCGGGCGGCGTGGTGGTCACCGGCGGCGGCGCGCAACTGGAAGGGTTGGTGGAGCTGGCCGGGCAAACGCTGGGCGCGCCGGTTCGCCTCGGCCTGCCCAAGGGACTGGTCGGCGCCAATGGGACGCTTTCCAATCCGGCCAGCGCGACTGCCGTCGGCCTGGCGCTGCATGCGCGGCGGCTGCGGCAGGCCCAGAAGCAGCAGAACGGCAGCCTGGCCACTCGCCTGCGGAATCTGGTTACCGGAAAAGTTTGGGCCGCTCGTGCCTGAAGAATTCACCTTCGAGGAGAATAGGCCATGACCCTACGCAAGAATGGAAACGGAAACGGAAACGACGCGCACTACGATGACGACTTGAACATCGCGCAGATCAAAGTCATCGGCGTGGGGGGCGGAGGCGGCAATGCGATCAACCGCATGATCGCCGCCGGCGTCAAAGGCGTCGAGTTCATGGCGGCCAACACCGACCTTCAGGTGCTGAAGCAGTCGAAGGCGCCGCTCAAGCTTCAGCTCGGCGCCAAGCTCACCAAGGGGCTGGGCGCGGGCGCCAACCCTGAAGTTGGCCGCCAGGCCGCGCTGGAAGATACCGACAAGATTTGCGAAGCTCTGGAAGGGGCCGACCTGATTTTCATCACCGCTGGCCTGGGCGGCGGAACCGGCACCGGCGCCGCGCCCATCATCGCCAACCTGGCGCAGGAACTGGGCGCGCTGACCGTGGCGGTGGTCACCAAGCCCTTTGCTTTTGAGGGCAAGCGGCGCGCGCTGCAGGCGGAGCAGGGATTGGCGGAGCTCATCTCCTGCGTTGACACGCTCATCGCCGTGCCCAACCAACGGCTGCTGGAAACGGTGGCGCCGGGCACCAGCTTCTTCGAAGCCTTCCGCATCGCCGACGACATCCTGCGCCAGGGCGTGCAGGGCATCACCGACATCATCACCATCCCCGGCGTCATCAACCGCGACTTCGCCGACATCACCACCATCATGAAGGGGCAGGGCTACGCGGTCATGGGCACGGGCGTCGCTTCCGGCTCCAAGCGCGCCACCGAGGCGGCGCAGCGCGCCGTCGCCAGCCCGCTGCTCGAGGAAGGCTCCATCCAGGGGGCGCGCGGCGTGCTCATCAACGTCACCGGCTCGTCGGAGATGACCCTGCACGAAGTTCAGGAAGCTTCGGGGTTGGTGCAGAAAGTCGCCCACGAGGACGCCAACATCATCTTCGGCGCCGTGCACGACGACTCGATGAAGGACGCGGTGAAGATCACCGTCATCGCCACCGGCTTCAAGGATGCTGTGCGGCGTCCGCAGCCGCAGCCGGCAGCGACCCGCGCCGCCGCGGTTGTAACCACACCGGCTCTTCCCAATCTGCCCAAGCCGGTGCCGGCCGTCGTAACGCGCACGCCGGTTAGAGCCAACGGCGCAGCCGCCGACCCGGCCAACCGCATGCTGCCGCCGGAAGGGACGGACCTGGATGTTCCGGCATTCGTCCGCCGCCGCGTTAGCGCCACGCGCTAGTCAGCGCGCGGGCGGTAGCGCGTTGGGAGTGGAGGCGTTGCGGTAGAGCTCCAGCACACGCTGGACCGATTTCTCCCAGGAAAAACTTTGCACGTGTTTCGCCCCGCGCTCCTTCAGGCGCGCGCGCAGGTCGGGGTCGAGGAGCACCTGGAGAATCCCCCGGCTGATGTCAAAGACGTTCTCAGGATTCACGTACTCCGCTGCATCCCCCAGGACTTCAGGCAGCGCCGACGTATTGGACGCAACCACCGGCGCGCCCAGCGCCATCGCTTCCAGCGGCGGCAGGCCGAACCCTTCGTGCAGCGAGGGGAACACGAAGGCAGCGGCGCGCGCGTAGAACACGCTGAGCGATTGCGGCGGCACAAAGCCGAGGAAGCGGACGTCGTGCTGGGTGCGGCTCTGCACCACGGCGCGGCGCAGTTGGGGGTGCTTGGAGAGCTCGTCGCCAATGATGATGAGGTTGAGCCCGCTGTACTCCGCGTGCCCGCGCAGCTCTTCTTTGGCCAGGGCGAAGGCTTCGATGAGGCGCGGAATGTTTTTCCGCGGCTTCACATTTCCGGCGTAAAGCAGGTAGGGGCCTTGCACGGAGTAGCGCCCCAGCGTGCGCTCGATTTCTTCCGGCGCCGGCGATTCCGCCAGGCGCGCATCCAGCGCGTTGTAGACGACTTCGATCTTGTCGGACGGCAGACCGAAAAGAGTTTGCAGGTCGCGCCGGGTGGCCTGCGAAACGCTGAGCACGCGCCAGGCTCGGTGCAGGCCGCTGCGGGTGCGGTAGAAGTAGAGCAGCTCGCCGAGGGAAAAACCGTTGGCGGAGAGATCAAAAAAGTCGGAGGTATCGTGGACGGTGAGGATGTGCCGGCAGGGCATCATCCACGGCGCGATTAGATAAGGCGTGTGCAGGAGCTGGACGTGGTTGCGCCGCAGCAGCCAGTCGAGGCGTACATCATGGCGCAGGCCATCGACGTTGGGTTGAAACTCCAGCAGCGAAAAGTTGGCGGGCAGCGGCAGGAGCTCGTTCCAATCCTGCTGACGGCCAAGCAACTGGTAGCCGCTTTCGGTGTCGAGCCGCGCCAGAGTCGCGATCAGGTTGCGGGTGTAGGTGCCGACGCCGAAGTCGTGCACGCGGCGGATATCAATCGCGACCCTCATCAACCACCCCTTGGGCTCGGGACGCGGCTCAATCGGAGCTGGTAGCGGTTTCGATCTCCTGCAAGCGCAGCGAGTAGAGCGGGAAGCGGGCGGTCAACTCACCCACCTGGGCGCGGATGCGCTGAATGGCGGAGTCATCGCCGATGTGCTCGAGGGCGTCGGCAATCCACCCGCCGATTTGCTCCATCTCGGCTTCCGTCATCCCGCGCGAAGTCAGCGCCGGCGTTCCGATGCGGATGCCGCTGGCCTTGAGCGGGGGCAGCTCGTCGAAGGGAATGGCATTCTTGTTGACGGTGATGCCGGCTTTTTCCAGCCAGGTCTCGGCGTCGCGGCCCATGATGCCGCGCTTGTAGACGTCCACCAGCAGCAGGTGGGTGTCGGTGCCGCCGGAGACGATGCGGAAGCCGCGCCCCGCCAGCGTTTCCGCCAGCTTGCGCGCGTTGGCGACCACTTGCTGGGCGTAGGCCTTGAACTCCGGCTCCATCGCTTCCTTGAGGCAAACCGCCTTGGCCGCGATGACGTGCACCAGCGGGCCGCCCTGCTCGCCGGGGAAGACGACGCGGTCCAGTTCCTTGGCGAATTGCTCGCGACACAGAATCAATCCGCTGCGCGGGCCGCGCAACGTCTTGTGCGTCGTGGTGGTGACGAAGTGCGCGTGCGGCACGGGGTTGGGATGGATGCCGGCGGCCACCAGGCCGGCGATGTGCGCCATGTCCATCATGAAGAGGCAGCCGACCGATTGGGCAATTGCCGCCATCCGCGCAAAGTCGATGATGCGCGGATAGGCGCTGGCGCCGGCCACCAGCAGCTTGGGCTTGTGCTCCTGCGCCAGCTTCTCCACTTCGTCGTAGTCAATCGTCTCGGTGTCGCGCCGCACGCCGTAGGGGACGAACTTGTAGTGCTTGCCGGAAAAGTTGAGCGGGTGGCCGTGGCTCAAGTGCCCGCCGTGGCTCAAGTTCATCCCCAGCACAATGTCGCCTTCCTTCAGCACCGTCTCGTAGGTGGCGATGTTGGCCTGGGTGCCGGAGTGGGGCTGGACGTTGGCGTGCTCGGCGCCGAAAAGCTTCTTGGCGCGCTCGCGGGCCAGGCTCTCGACCACGTCTGCGAACTCGCAGCCGCCGTAGTAGCGCCGGCCGGGATAGCCTTCGGCGTACTTGTTGGTGAAGACCGATCCGGTGGCCTGGAGCACGGCTTCGCTGGTGAAATTCTCCGAAGCGATCAGCTCGAGGGTTTCCGCCTGGCGACGGGTCTCGCCGCAGATGGCGTCGTAGACTTCAGGGTCGACGTCGCGCAGCGAGCGGTTCATTCGGTCGGCGGGTTTCATCACGACGGAACCGATTGGCAGCGGTCAATGTCGGAAATCTTGTCGATGCGGCGCTGGTGGCGGCCACCGCCGAACTTCGTCTTCAGCCACTCGCGGGCGATGGCGACGGCGTGGTCGGCGTCGA
>JAXIPK010000110.1:0-11321 GCA_045402975.1 Acidobacteriota bacterium | reverse complement strand
GGCTCCACCCTCGAGGGCGCCTCCCTCGTCGTCAACGGCATCCGCGCCAACATGAACAACTTCCTGCTCGATGGCGTGGACAACAACGACTACACCGTCAACCAGTCCCTGCCCTTCCAGTTGGTCGAAGCCCTGCAGGAGTTCCGCGTCCAGACCTCGACTTCGGCGGCCGAGTTCGGCCGCGGCGGCGGCGCCCAGATCAACTCCGTCACCCGCTCCGGCTCCAACGACCTGCACGGCACGATGTTTTGGTTCAACCGCGTCGACGCCTTGAGCGCCAGCAACCCGCTTTCCACCTACAAGGGCGGCACCTTTGACGCCTTTGAGAACTGGTCCCGCATCAATGCCCAGTTCGACGCCGCGCCCGACTTCCCCACCCGGGTGATAAGCGACCCGGTGCTGGCCGGCATCTACAACGACGGCCGCACCCCGCCCCTCACCCAGAACCAGTTCGGCATGAACGTCGGCGCCCCCATCAAGAAGGACAAGGTCTTCATGTTCTTCAACTGGGAAAGCTTCCGCGCCCACAACGAGCGCCCCGTCTTCGAGCGCGTTCCGGCCACTTTCACTCGCGACGCCTCCCTCGTGTTTAACTCCGATACCGCTGCCGTCAACCAGATTCTGAACCTGTACCCCCTGCCCAACGTGCCCACCAGCACCGTGCTCAACGCTTTCGGCGACCCCGTCAGCGATCCGATGTTCGCCGACGTCAACTGCCCCGCCTTTGGCATCTTCGGCTGCCCCAGCGGCGCGTTCGCGGTCGGAGAGTCCGCCAACAGCACCGATTCCGACAACCTGTTGGGGCGCTTGGACGCCCGGGTCAGCGACCGTGTCGGCCTCAGCTTCAAGTACAACATCCAATTCGTGCGCCAGGCCCAGGGGGGCTCGCTCTTCGCCACCTCCGTCTATCCCGGCAACGGCATTGACACCGAGGGGCGCAACCAGAACTTCAGCTTCAACTACAACCATCAGGTCAGCGATACCTTCTTCAACGAGTTCCGCTTCGGCTGGAACCGCTTCCGGCTGGACAGCGCGCCGCTCGACAGCTCGATGAACGCCTCCAGCTTCTTCCACAACCTCAACTTCTCGAACCGCGGCCTGCCCACTATTCTCACCGGCGGCGTCTTCAGCCTGGGCCCCGATGCCAACCTCGGCGCCCCCCTCGACGCCCCCACCAACCGCGCCAACAACGTCTGGCAGTTCGCCGACAACATCTCCATTGTCCGCGGTCGCCACACCTTCAAGGTGGGCGGAGAAGTCCGCCACGTGCGCCTGAATGTCCTCAACCAGGCCTTGGGCCGCGGCGTTCTGACCTTCTTCAACAACAGTTGGATTGCCAACACCGGCTTGCCCGACCTGGCCTCGATCGCTCACGTCGATAACGAGTTCAACGGGGGCTCGAGCAGTCCCCACACCTTTGTCCCCGGCGGCGGCTTCGACCGCAGCTTCTCCGCCAATACCCTCGACCTTTTCGTCCAGGACACCTGGCGGGCCCGCAAGAACGTCACCGTGAACTTCGGGTTGCGCTATGAGCTCAACCAGGCGCCCCGCGAGGCTCGCGACCGCCTGGTGAACAACTACCCTGGCGCCTGCCCGGATTTTGTCTGTCTCATCCAGTCGGGCACCGATTCCATCCTCAGCCCCTTCCTGGGACCGCTGGGGGATCCGCTGACGCTCGTGTTCGGCGACGACGTGGTGTCCACGGGCACCGCTGGCTTCACCGCGCCCCGCGCCGGCTACCACACGGACAAGAACAACTTCGGACCCCACATCGGCGTGGCCTGGGATCCCTTTGACAAAGGCAAGCTCGTCCTGCGCGGCTCCTACGGCATCTTCTTCGACCAGGAGTCCTTCGCGCCTTCCGTCAACATGCTCCACAACCCGCCCTACGTCCAACAGGTGTTCTCCCTCTTCAGCTTCTTCGGCATGGCCGATGTCTACGCCCCGGTGGTGGGGACCGGCTTCTTGGGCGGCTACTCCAACAACGGCGGGGCCAGCAGCGAGTTTTTTGACGTGGACGGTGACGGTTTGTTTTCGCTCTGGTTCCGCGGGCCGTTTGGCATGGTGACCATTGACCCCGACCGCCGCACTCCCTATGTGCACCAGTGGAACACCAGCCTGCAGTACCAAGTAGGGAATAACTCGCTTATCGAGGTCGCCTACGTCGGCTCCGCCGGCCACAAGTTGGCTCGCTCCCGCCTCACTCTCGGCTGCGATCAGTCGGCTTTCTCCCCCGACTCCGGGCTGACCTGCGCCAACAATTTCATTGGCTTCGACACCGATCCCAACCAGGCGCTGACCCTCGTCAACCAGGAGAACAGCGCCAATTCCAACTTCCATTCCTTGCAACTGCGCTGGGAAACCCGCCAGTTCCACGGGCTGACCCTGAACATGTTCTATCAGTGGGCCAAAGCCATCGATAACAGCTCTTCCCTCAATGGGCCCACCTTCCTCTTCCCGCCCGGGGCTGGCAACTTCCTCTGCGGCGGCTTCTCCATCAACTGCGACCAGTTCGCCGCCGTCAACACTCTCAGCACCCCGGCCCTCAACTTGCGCCCGGGCCTGCCCATCATCACCGCTCGGCCGCTCTTCCCCCAGGATTCCTCCAACCTGCGCGGCGAGCGCGGCGTCAGCGACTTTGACGTTCGCCACCGCTTCATCCTCCGTTACATCTACGACGTGCCCAAGTTCGCGGGCGCAGTAGGCTCGGGGTGGCAGTTGGCCGGCATCACCACTTTCCAAAGCGGCCAGCCCTTCAGCGTTTATACCGATTTCTTCGGCGTGCCCCTGCGGCCCGACCTGGTGGGTACGGGCAACGTCGACAGCAGCAACCCCGACGGCGCCATTGACGGCGGCACCGTGGTCGGCTGCAACGTCTTCGCCCCCTGCCCCGGCACCAGCACCACCAGCTCCTTCGACCCCACCGTCAACACTCAGTTTCTGCCCGGCGACCTGGGGCGCAACACCTTCACCGGCGACGGTATCGTGAACTTCGACTTCTCGATTCTGAAGAACACCTACCTCGGCGACGGTGAGCGCTTCAACATCCAGTTCCGGGCCGAGTTCTTCAACGTCTTCAACCACGCCAACTACCGCTTGCCCTACAGCAAGGCCGGCCAGGTGCTCGACTTCACCGCCTTCGGCGGCGGCAGCACCATCTTCCCCGATCCCTTCTTCGGGACCATCTTGCAGTCGCGCGCGCCGCGCGAAATCCAGTTCGGCGTGAAGTTTATTTTCTAAGGTTCAACAAGAAGACTTGACCCGCGGCGGGGCTTCGGCCCCGCCGCTCTTTTTTTCTGCGCTCTCTGCGGTAGGTTTCTTTGTGTCTTTGTCCCTCGACTCTCGCTCGGGATGGTGAGCGACAGTCGAACCATGCCTTTGTGGCTATTGCGTCTTGGCAGGCAGGTCGCGGAAGGAGAACTGATACTGCAAGTCCTTGTAGGGCTTCCCGTCCACTTCGGCGTCGGAATAAATGAAGTAGTTCAGCGGCTCGCCCTCTTGCGCCGGGTTGAAGCGGATGTCGCGGCCGCGCGTGAACAGCACCCGGTTCACGTCGTGGGCGCCGAAGAAGTAGGCGCGCCGCTCGGGATTCTTCCAGGCTTCCGACGCGTCCACCGGCACCCAGCCGACGCCGTCCAGATAAAACTCCGCCCAGCAGTGGTAGCCGGGGATTTCCCCGCTCGGCTTCTCGGCCGGCAGCGGGAAGCCGATCTCAAACCGCGCCGGAATGCCGCTGGCGCGCATCATCCCGATGAACAGGGCGTGGAAGTCGGTGCAGTTGCCCTTGCGGATGTTGCAGGCATAGATGGCGTCGCCGCGCCCCCAGCCTTCGCCCGTCTTGTCGTACTTCATCGTCGAGACGACGTAGTCGTAGATGGCGCGCGCTTTGGCCAGCGGGTCGGTGAGCCCGCGCGTCTCCTGCTCGGCCAGTTGCGCAATCATGCCGTCGGTCGGCACCAGCCGGTCGGGCTGCAGCGAGCGCTCGAGCTTCGCCGGCGTGATGTCGGAGGCCTGCGCGCCACGACCTGTCGGGGACGAGAGCTCCACCTTGTGCTCGCGGCGCGTCACCGCAAAGGACAGTTTGATCTCAAACGGTCCCGCCTGCTGCTTGGGGTCCACTTCCAGGTAGGCGTAGAGGTTGCGGTACTCGGGATCGCGGTGCAGCTCGTAGCCGACCGGGCTCGCGATTGTCAGTGACGAGATGTCCTGATAGGGATCCGACTCCGGGACGGGAATCCACAGTCGCAGCTTCTGCCCGCCTTCGGGCAGCGCCGGCACTCGCGTCACATAGGTGAACTCAAAAGCGCGCGCCGGAACCGCGGCGCGGTTCTCGCGCCAGAGCAGGATCCCCGCGACCCCCACCCCGAGAATTAGGACCGCCCCCACCAGTCTCACTGAGCGACTCACAAGAAGAGTCCTCCTCTGCTCCCCGCATCGTACGATTGTCTGGCGAGAGAACCGCTGAATACCTCGCCACCGTTATTATACCCAGCGCCTCCGCAACTCGCCGAGAAGTTTCTTCCAGGCCGTCTGCTCCCGCGCCGGCCTGACCCCCGGCTCCAACCGCGCACATTGTTTTTTCAGCAGCGCGTAGAAGCGCGCATCGGTTTCGGCGCGCCGCAGCCACCGCGCCAGCCCTCGCGTGTCACGCACGGAAAAGTAGCCGGGATAGCCGCCGCCCAGCAAGCCCACATTCCCTGGAATTCGCGAGGCCAGCACCGGCACACCGTCCGCCACCGCTTCCGAAATCACGTTGGCGCCGCCCTCCAGCAGCGAGCTGAGCACCAGTAGCCGGCTGCGGGCCAGCAGTCGCCGCGCCGAGCGGGGAGAAAGCTCGCCCAGCCACCGGTAGCGCGGATTGCGGCGCTCTTCTGTGCGCGCCTGCGCGGCCATCCCGGGCTCCAGCGCTGCCCCGGCCTGCAACACCCGAACCCTTGAGGCGCGCGGCAGAAGCCGGCTCGCTCGCGCGGCGCGAAATGGGTCCTTCACGCGGCGCAGGTGGCCAATCACCGCCACGTCGAAGCAGTCCTTCGCCCGCGGCCCCCGCCTCGGCGTCTTGGTTGCCGATTGAAGAATCACCCGCCCCTTGCGCCGCCAGCGCCTCGGAATCCGCCGCAGCGCCAACGGCTGCAACGCCACCAGCCTGTCGGCCAGCCGCAGCGAGCGCTGCGCCTTTCGGCTACGCGGCAAGTCGCGGTAGATGTCGGTCCCGGTGAGCGCTACCACAATCGGCTTGCCGGGATTCTGCGCGCAAAATCGGAAGACGGCCTCGGCGCTGCGCCGCGCGTGCAAGGCGATGAGCAAATCACAGCGCTCGCCGTCGTAAGACTGCGTAATACCGACTCGATGACCAAGCCGGCGCAGGATTCCCGCCCAGCGCTCCGCCGTCATGCGGTTGCCGCTATGCACCCCGGCTGGCGCGGGACAGATGATTTGAATCCGCATCGGATTCCCGCATAATACAACAGCCATGCACGCTTCACGTCCCTCCGCCCCGCGGCTGACCGGAGAAACCGTCTGGCTGCGCGGCCCCCAAGTGGCCGCCATGCTCCAAGACGCCCGCCGGCGCACCCTCGCGCTGGTCGAAGACCTGACGGACGCCCAGCTCCGCGTGCCCCTGCTGCCCATCATCAACCCGATTCTCTGGGAGATCGGCCACGTCGCCTGGTTCCAGGAAAAGTGGGCGCTGCGCCACCTGCGCGGCCTGCCGCCCGTCCTCGCCCACGGTGACGCGCTCTACGACTCCGCCGCCGTCGCCCACGACACCCGCTGGGACCTGGCCCTGCCCTCCCGCGCCGATACCCTTGCCTACATGCAGGAAGTCCTCGACCGCATCCTGGCGCGCCTCCCCGATGAGTTGAGCGAGCGCGAAGCCTACTTCCACTGGCTGCCGTGCATGCACGAAGACATGCACGACGAGGCCTCCACCTACACCCGGCAAACGCTCGGCTATGCCGCGCCCAACTTCGGCCCCGCCCCGCCGGCGCCCTCCGCCAATGACGACGTCGGCGGCGATGTCGAAGTGCCGGGTGGAGAGTTTTTGCTGGGCGCCCCTCAGGGCGAACCCCTCGTCTTCGACAACGAGAAGTGGGCCCATCCGGTGCGGGTCGAGCCCTTCCACATCTCGCGCGCCCCGGTCACCAACGGCCAGTTCGCCGATTTCGTCGACGACCGCGGCTACCAGCGACGCGAGCTCTGGAGCGAGGACGGCTGGAGCTGGCGGGAAAAAGCCCGGGCCGAGCATCCCGTCTACTGGAGCCGCGACGGGAACAACTGGCAGCAGCGCCACTTCGACCAGGTGCGGCCATTGCCGTGCACGCTGCCCATCATCCACGTCAATTGGTTTGAAGCCGAGTCGTACTGCCGCTGGGCAAATCGTCGTCTGCCGACTGAAGCCGAGTGGGAGCTGGCCGCGGCCACGACCGACAAGCGCCGCTACCCGTGGGGCGATGAGCTGCCTACGCCCGAGCACACCAACCTCGACGCCCGCGCTCTCGATTGCGTCCCGGTGAGCGCGCACGCCGCCGGCGATTCCGCGAGAGGATGCCGGCAGATGCTCGGCAACGTCTGGGAGTGGACGGCTTCGAACTTCGCGCCCTACCCGGGTTTCGTCGTCGACCCCTACAAGGAATACTCCGAACCGTGGTTCACGCCCGACTACCGCGTGCTGCGCGGCGGCTGCTGGGCCACCCGCTCACGGCTGATTCGGAACACCTGGCGCAACTTCTACACCCGCGACCGCCGCGACGTTTTCGGCGGCTTCCGCACCTGCGCCTTGTGATGCCTTCAATTCAAGGATGCGGGGGAGGAGATTCTCCCCCGTGAACGGCCCGCGGTCGGGCGCGAAGAGCGCCGGCGTCGTCGCCATCACCACCCCTAGGCTCTGCCCGCGCCGCAGGCTGCCGTGGGTGGCCTGCATCCAGGCAAACATATTGAGCCAGAGGCTGCCGGTGTAGTAGCCGTCGTCCAGGCTCACCAGCACGCTGGCCGGCTGCTCGACCACGCCGTGGAACCCGTTCCACAACCGCCGCAGCGGGTCGGGATAAACGTGCTCGGCGGTGGCCCGCAGCCAGTCGTCCTCCGCCACAAACCCGTCGAAGTCAATCTGCCCCCGCGCCTCGAGCTCCGTCAGGATACCCTCGAGCTGCAACGGATCACCCAGGTGGCGCCAGTAGCGGTAGCGCACGCCCTCGCTGCTCACGCGCCGCTCGATGCGCGCGCGTCCCCGGCGGCTGACCACGACCACCGAATCGCCCTCGCGATAGACGGCCAAGTCCACCCCGCGCGCACGCCGGACCGCTTCAGCGGCCGCAGCTTCGCGGCCGGCGGCAGTGTAGAGCGCGGCGTTCGAGATGAGCCCGAACTGCGGCAGAGCCACGCTGCGCGCATCGCGGATCTTTCCTTCCACGCGGAACCCGGCGCGCTCCAGCGCGGGCTCCAGGTTCACCCGCCGCAGCCGCCGCAGGTCGTTCCCGTGGTCGGAGAAGACGATGACTTCCACTGGATGATTCTTGTCGGCGCGCATCTCGCCCACCCACTTGTCCAAATCCTGCAACTGCTGTCGCACCAACCAGCGGCCGTTCAAGTGCGTAGCGGTGTCGCTGGCGTCGAAGTAGGCGAGGAAGGCTTGCTCGCCTGACTTGCGGAACTCGGCTTTCATCCGCTCCAGGTTGACCTCGCCGTTGAGCCAGGGGCCGACGACCGGCGCCGCGTACTCCAGCGTCATCCGCACCGGGTGCGGGTGGTAGTCGAACAGGTCGCGGTAGGTGCGGGCGACGAAATCCTTGTGCGTGAAGCGATGGAACACGCCGCCGCGCATCTGGTTGGCGGCGGGGTCGAAGTAGTAGTCCTCGTAGCCGCGCGCCGGCGGCGCCCCCAGCGGCCCCAGAATCTCCACCAGCGCTGGGTTGGTGTCGCTGGGAAAAGCCACGATGAGCGGCGCCGGCGGCTGGAAATTCTTGAGCTCGCCTTTCCGGTGCATCTCCGCCGCCAGGTCGTAGCCCACGCCGTCCATGCAGACAATGAGGTAGCGCGTCGCCGGCTCGGCCTGCGCCGCGACGGCGACGAAGCAAAGCAGCAGGAGCAGGTAGACGCCGCGCTTCATTTGGACTCTCCATCCGCGTCCGACGCCGGGCGGCGCTTGAGCTGCGCAGCGTTCGTCTGCCGCACCTCCTTCAAGTCAGACACAATCTTGCTCGCCAGCAGCGGGGCGGCGCGGATGCCGTCCCAGGCGATCACGCTGCCGCTGGCCAGCACGATGTCGGTGCGGCGGTCAATGACCAGGTAGCTGAAGTCGAAGAAGTGCAGCGGGTGGTCGATCTGGATCACGAGGTCGGCGGCGCGCGTGTCGCGGGTGAAGTTGAGGTCGAAGTCGCGGAAGCTCTTCTGCGCCAGGACTTCGCCGATGAGCGTATCCGGCGGGATGTGGGTGTCGCGGCTGCAGACGCTGATCGAGCGGGCGATGCGCAGCAGATCGCCCGGCTTCAGGTCGCGCGACTCGGCCACCTGAGCGAAGGCAGTGCTGCAACCCCACAGTCCGGCGAGCAGCGCCAGCGCCGTGACGGCGCAGGACTTCCAGGTGAACAACGCGTCAAGCTCGTTCATCGGGCACCTCCGGCGGAAAGAATGAGCTGTGCTATAGTCGCCCGCAGGATAGGCAGAAACGGGCAGAGGGTAACGAGCAAGCGCCGAAGAAACGCCGAATTCTCGAAGAAGCGCCCCGACGCAGTCGGGGCCAGGACGCGGCACACCGGTGGCGCAGGAACGTCCCCGTTATCAGTTTGGTGAATTTGAGCTGGATACCCCCGCGGCCACGCTGCGCCGCGGCGGCCAGGAAATCCCGCTGCCCCCCAAAGCCTTTCAGGTGCTGGCCTACCTCATCGAGCACCGCCAGCAGGTGGTCTCCAAGCAGGAGCTGGTCGAAGCGCTGTGGAAGGACACCTTCGTCACCGACGACGCGCTCGTCCAGGCCGTCACCGCCGTGCGCAAAGCCCTGGGCGACGATGCCGAACGCCCGCGCTTCATCCGCACCAAGCCGCGCCTCGGCTACCAGTTTATCGCCCCCTTGGCCCCGCCCGATGCCGTCGCTGCTGGCGCGGTGAACCGGCCCGCGCAGACTGGCGAGTCAGCTTCCGTCTGGGAAGCGCCCATCGGGCGGGGGCGCGCGCGCACCTTCATGATCCTCATTCAAGCCGGCTACCTGGGCGTCTACGCCGCGCTGCTGTTGAATTTGAGCATCGCTGCGGATGTCCTCGCCTCGTTTCTGCTGGCGCGCCTGGGTTTCTCCGGCTGGGCGTTTCCGCTGCTGGTCTTGCTGGCTCTGGTCGGCGCCGCGGTGCGTCTCTACCTTATTACTACCGTGGCGCTCGACCATCCGCAAACCGGCCGCCAGTACCGCCGCCTGGCGCCGGCCTTGTTCGCGCTGGATGAGCTCACTGCTCTGACTCCTCTGCTGCTGGTGCACGCCACCGGGCTGGCAATTGCGCTCATCCTGATTCCCGTGCTTGCCTATAGCCCCTTCGCCCAAACCACCCTCATGCGCACCGCGTACCCGGCGCGATGACCCAGCCCGCTCTTCCTCGCCGGCTGGGACTCGCCACCGCCACCAGCATTGTAGTGGCGAACATGATCGGCACCGGCATCTTCACCACCACCGGCTTGATGCTGGCGCGCGTGGAGAGCGGCGGGCTGGTGCTCCTCTGCTGGCTTGTGGGCGGGCTCGTGGCTCTCGCGGGCGCCCTGTGCTACGCCGAGCTTGCTGCCATGATGCCGCAGGCGGGTGGTGAGTACGTCTACCTGCGCGAAATCTACGGGCCGCGCGCCGCTTTTCTCACCGGCTGGACGAGTTTCTTCGTCGGCTTCTCCGCGCCGATTGCCGCCGGCGCTGTGGCTTGCGCCACCTATCTGGTCTCCGCCGGGCTCCTGGCCCCGGGCTGGTGGGCCGAGAAGGGCACGGCGCTGGTCATCGTTGCTTTGTTCACCGGCGTTCACTACCTCGGCGTCGGTCTGGGCGCGCGGGTGCAGAACCTCCTGACCGGCTTGAAGCTGGTCCTGCTGGCGGGCCTTATCGTCGTCGGGTTCGTGTTGGGGGAAGGCAACCATGAATTCCTCGCGGCCGGCAGCCCGCTCTGGGTCGGCGGGCGCCCGGGCGAGCTGGGGATTGCGCTGCTGCTGGCGATGTTCGCCTACAGCGGCTGGAACGGAGCGACCTACATCGCCGAAGAGGTCGAGCAGCCCGGCCGCACCCTGCCCCGCGCGCTGCTGGCCGGCACGCTCATCGTGATGGCGCTCTACCTGGCCTTGAACCTGCTCTTTTTCTACGCCGCTCCAATGGCGTCGCTGCGCGGCGTGGTTCCGGTGGCGGCGGTAGCGGCGGAAAAGCTTTTTGGCGCCGGCGCGGCCACCTGGCTTTCGGGGCTGATTGCGCTGGCGCTGCTCTCGTCACTCAGCGCCTACATCCTTATCGGCCCGCGCGTCTACTACGCTATGGCGCGCGACGGCCTCTTCTTCCGCTTTGCGGCGCGCCTCCATCCGCGCTGGGAGACGCCGGGCGTCTCCATCATCGCCCAGAGCGCCTGCGCTGCGCTGATGGTGCTGACCGGCACCTTCGAGCAGTTGCTCACCTACATCGGCTTCGCGCTGGGAATTTTCCCCTGGATGGCGGTGGCGGGCGTGCTGATTCTGCGGCGTCGCCAGCCCGAGCGAGAGCGGCCCTACCGCGTCTGGGGCTATCCGCTCGTGCCGCTGTTCTTCCTGGTGGCGATGACGGCTATTCTGGCCGTCGCCTTCGTCAACAATCCCAAACCCTCCCTGGTGGCCATCGCCACCGTGCTCGCCGGCCTGCCGGCCTATGGGTTGACGGTGGGGCGGAAGCAGATGTGAAGCCGCGAACCCCTCCGCTTTGAGCCAGAAACCCCATCCTCCCTAGGCGAAAACCCGCTGCGGGCGAGGCTCGCCCTTGCGGCGTGCCAACCAGGAACCCGCAAGAGTCTAGTTATCAGTCAGATGCAAGGCGGCGCGGGCTGGCCAGCCGATTGCTGGAACAACCACAAAGCGCGCTGAGGAGGTTGGTGTGTTCGTTGCCTCGAGTCTTCGCTTCTTGCGGGGGAGTCTGTCCTCAGCCGCCGGGAATTCCGCTCTGACACTCAGCAATGGGAACCGTGTCGGTGTTCTTGGCGGAGGACCTGCCGGCTCGTTCTTCAGCTACTTCCTCCTGGACATGGCCGCGCGGATCGACCTTGACCTCGAAGTGGATGTGTACGAGCCGCGCGACTACTCGCGGCCCGGGCCTGCCAGTTGCAACATGTGTGGAGGCATCATCT
>JAXIPK010000050.1:0-3043 GCA_045402975.1 Acidobacteriota bacterium | reverse complement strand
GCTCGAGTGAAGGTGGCGGCCAGCGCCAGGCCCAGGAGCGCGCCCACCAGCGCCAGCGTCACGCCCTGGCTTTTCCATCGCCGCGGGCACGCCAGCCACAGTCCCGCCACCAGCGCGGCGAGTTGCATCAACACCTCCGCATAGGTTGTGAAGTGGCTGAAGGTGCCGCGGGCGCGGATGCTGCGCGAGCGCTGGAGCGCTGCGCCGCTGAGCGCGCGGGGCAGCGAATCCGCCGGCAGCTCGAACTCATAGAAGTCGGCGCCGCCGCGGTAGGCGCGGCACTTGAGCGGCAGTGGCGAGATGTGGATGGCCAGAGCGGCGGCGAGCTCTTTGGGGGAATCGGTGAGCTGCTTACCGCAGGCGATGATGGTGTCGCGCTCGACCACGCCGGCCTGCTTGAGCGGGCTTTCGGGAGTGAGCGCGATGACTTCGACGCCGCGCCCCACCAGCTTTTGCCAGACCGTCTGGGCGGCGGTGGCGGAGGCGGAGAGCAAGAGCAAGATGACGACAATCTTGACCTGTCGCAGAGTTGCCATTGTCCCCGCAACGACTGGAACGATGGCAATCAGAGCCACGCCGCGGAGCTTATCGAGGCTGACGGCCGGCTCGAGCGAAAAGAGCGACGAAAGTACGGTCACCAGGACAAACGCCAACATGGGCAATCCGAGCGATTTGGCGAGATTTCGCGGCGCTTGGCGTCGTTGAATCACTCCGCCCAGCCACGCGAGCCCCGCAATCCCGATGGCGATCTGAGAAGCGGCGATGGAGTGCGGCAGCGCGGCGGCGAAGACCAGGAGGAACGCAAAAGACAAGCGGTCGAAAAACGAACTTCCCGGCGGAGGCGCCGGTTCGGGTTTCGAGTCGGGTGCGGCCACGCGTCGGGAGTCTATGCAGGGGGCGCGGATGGTGTCAATCGGGCTCGCCCCGCCGGGCTGCAGGCGTTGACAAAAATCCGCTGCCGCCTGTAAACTTAGATGTTTGCGGCTGGCCCGCAAACCTTTTCTGTATATATGCGAACGTATTATCCAAACGGCAAAGAGTCTGCCCAGATGCGGCAAGGGAAGTGGTATCTGGTGGACGCCCGCGGCCAAGTGCTGGGGCGGCTGGCGACCCGTGTCGCCTGGCTGCTGATGGGCAAGCACAAGGTGCGCTACACGCCGGCGGTGGAGTCGGGCGACCACGTCGTCGTCATCAACGCCCGCGACATCCGCCTCACCGGCAAGAAACTCGACCAGAAGGTCTATCGCTGGCACTCTGGCTACCCCGGCGGCTTCAAGGAAGAAAAGGCCAGCCTCCGGATAAAGACCAGGCCGGAACTGATGGTCCGTGATGCCGTGCTGGGGATGCTCCCCAAGAACAAGCTGCACGCCCGGCGCGCGAAGAAGCTTCGCATCTACGCCGACGACAAGCATCCGCACGCCGCGCAACAACTCGAAACCTTTACCTGGAAGTAGGAGGAGAAGTGGGAGATTCGGAGAACAACGATCTGACTACACCGCCCGCCCCGACGGGCGAGCCCGCCGAGGCCACCGCGCCTGAGGCGGAGGCCGCAGCGGCGCCCGAAGCGGAAGTTGCCGCGACGCCTGCCGAGCCGGTCGTAGAGCCGCAAATCGAGATTGCCGCTCCGACCAACGGTGGCGGTCCCTTCTACGGCACCGGACGGCGGAAGACTTCTATCGCGCGCGTGTTCCTGCGCCCGGGCAGCGGCCAGTTGCGAGTCAACGGCCGGCCACTGGATGAGTTCTTCACCGTGCCCGCGTGGCGCAAGGAAGCGCGCAGCCCACTGGTGTTCCTGGGAGTGGCGGACCAGTACGACGCCGAGATCACGGTCAAGGGCGGCGGCCCCAACGGTCAGGCCGGAGCGGTGCGCCTGGGACTGGCGCGCGCCGTGTCTCTGGCTACTCCGGCGCTGCGTCCCAAGCTCCGCCAGACGGGTTACCTGACGCGCAACCCGCGGATGAAGGAACGCAAGAAGTACGGCCAGAAGGGAGCGCGCAAGCGCTTCCAGTGGACCAAGCGCTAAGCGGGAAGGAGAACTGTGGCGACACTGACGATGAAGGAGCTGCTGGAAGCCGGAGTCCACTTCGGCCACCAGACGCGCCGCTGGAATCCGAAGATGAAGGAGTTCATCTTCGGCGAGCGCAACGGGATCTACATCATTGACCTGCAGAAGACGCTGAAGATGTTCAAGGACGCGGCCGCCTTCGTCAGCGGGCTGGCGGCGCAGGGCAAGAACATCCTGTTCGTCGGCACCAAGCGCCAGGCGCAGGAAGCCATCGCCGAGGAAGCGCAGCGCTGCGGGATGTTCTACGTCAACCACCGCTGGCTGGGCGGGACGCTGACCAACTGGGCCACGATTCAGAAATCCATCAAGCGCTTCAAAGAGCTGGAAGCGATGGAGCAGGACGGGCGCCTCGAGGCCATGCCCAAGAAGGAAGCCACCCGGGTGCGGCGCGAGCTGCGCCACCTGCGCGAGAACATGGACGGCATCAAGAATCTGCCCATGCTGCCGGACGCGCTCTTTGTGGTCGACTCCAACAAGGAACAGATTGCGGTGCAGGAAGCGCGTAAGCTGGCCATCCCGGTGGTGGCCGTCGTGGATACGAACTGCGACCCGGACATGGTGGACCACATCATCCCGGGCAACGACGACGCCCTGCGCGCCATCCGGCTGTTCACCTCCAAGGTCGCCGATGCAGCCGCCGAGGGCCGCGCGGTCTACGAGCAGGCGCAACTCGAAGCCGCCAAGGCCGCCGAAGCCGAAGCGGCCGCGGCCCTGGGCGAAGCCGCTCCCGAATACGCCGGGACGCCGGAAGAGCTCGAGCAGCTGGCCGAAACGTACGACCAGGACGAGGCTTTGCCGCCGCATCTTCGTCCCCGCACCATTCCCGAGGTCGAAGGCTTGGGAGAAACTCCGGCGGAAGAGGCCCCTGAGGCCCTGCCGGAAGGGTATCCCGAGCAGCCGCAATGAGCGACCCCGACAGATCTTCCTGCCGGCCGCCGAGCAGCCCGGGCCGGCTCATTTTTTTGCCCTACTGAGGTG
>JAXIPK010000348.1:0-10527 GCA_045402975.1 Acidobacteriota bacterium | reverse complement strand
ACAAGAACGCGAAGCGCTTCCTGGTGACGGTGGTCGGCAACGACCACTGGAACCCGGAGGTCCGCGGCTGGATTGAGAAGCCCGCCGGCACCACCGCCGATCAAGTGCTGGCTGAGTACCGCAAGAAGTATCCGCAGCCCTGGCAGGTCGTCATCATGCCCGAGCGCGAGAAATCTTAGCCCGCCAGTTGCGTTTCTCTACGCCTCTGCGGTAAGCGGCCCTTGCTTCACTACTGCGACCACAACCCCATCACGTTGCCGTCAGGGTCTTTGAACAGCGCCATCGCGCCCACGCCGGGAATGGGCGTCGGCGGCAGGACCACCTCGGCGCCGAGGCCTTTGGCCTTGTCGAGCGCGGCCTGCAAGTCCTCGACCTTCACATAGAAGGTCACCTGGTTCTTCGGAATCGGTCCCGGCTGCGGCTGCATGAAGCCGCCGCCGATGCCGCCCTCGCCCGTGCAGGTCAGCCCGTAGTTGGGGAAGGCGTTGAAGTCAATCTGCCAGTCAAACAGCTTTTGGTAGAACTCGCTCAGCTTCTTGTGCTCGGCCGACCAGATTTCCCAATGCACCACCGGCTTGCCCATAGACACCTCCTCCTCGCTGTCTAAAAGGAATGTCGGCTGCGGGGAAAGTTCGCCGCGGTGGGTGGCTCGGCGAGCGCTGCTACAGGCGGACCAGCAAGGCCTGGAAGCGCGGGCTGCCGCGCAGCGCATCGAGGTCGGAGTCGTGCTCAATCCAGGCCTTGTGCCCGAACCCGAAGTCCACCGCGTCTTCCAGACACTTGAGACCTTCTTCGACCATTCCCAGATTGGAGTAGGCGCAGGCGACGTTGTAAAGGATTCCGGTGTCCTCCGGATCAATGGCCAGGGCGCGCTTACACCACTCCAGGGCGCGGTCGCGTTGCCCCAAGTTCGCCAGCGCTCCAGCGCCCAAATAGAGTGCACGGGCATCATCGGGTTGCATCTCCAAGACGCGTTCAATCACCTCTAAGCCATTGCGGCGGGCGGTTTGCGCGTCCGCCTCGCGGCCGAGCGATCTGTACACCGACGTCACCAACACCAAGGACTGGTAGTCGTCGGGATTTACCTGGGTGGCCTTCTCATACATCTCCGCCGCTTCCTGCAGCTTGCCGTCGGCGAAGCGGGCACGGGCGTAGAAATAGTAAGCCTCAAACAGTGTGGGGTTGAGCCGGATGGCGGTCTCAAAGTGCTGGCCGGCCTCTTCAAACCGCCGGTTGAGGGAGAGCGCCAGACCGCGCGAGGCATGGGCCTCAGCCAGCTCGGAATCCAGCTCCAGCGCTTTGCGGCTGAACTCGTCGGCATCTTTGAGGTTGGCTTCGCTGGCGTGCCAGTAGGTGTAGAGAAACGAGCAGCAGTCAGCGATGCCGGCGTAGGCGCGCGCGTACCGCGGATCGATCTGAATGGCGCGGTTGAACATCTGGCGGGCAAACTCGAATCCCTTCTTGCGGAACTGATGGAAGAACTGCCGGCCGCGCAGGTAGTAGTCATAGGCGCGCACATCGGCAGTGGGGGCCTTCTGGATGGCGCGCTTCTCCCGCTCCGTCAACATCACCCGCAAGGCGCGGGCGATGTTCTGCGCCAGCTCGTCCTGAATGGCGAAGACGTCTTCCATCTGCCGGTCGTAGCGCTCCGCCCAGACGGTGTGGCCGCTGTGGGTCTCGATCAACGACGAGGTGAGCCGCAGCCGGCTGCCCGCCCGCCGCAGGCTGCCCTCGAGCACGTAGGCGGCGCTCAACTGCTGCCCCACCTGTGGCGCCGTAACCGGCTTGTCCCGATAGCCAAGCACCGCGGAACGCGGGAACACCCGCAACTCCTTGATCTTTGACAGGTCGGTGATGATGTCTTCCGTAATGCCGTCGCGGAAGTACTCGTCTTCCTTGTTGCCGCTCAGGTTTTCGAAATAGAGGACCGCCAGCGACTTCTGGGCCAGGGCGGCCGGGGCTTTGACGCGCGCCAGCGCGCTCAGCACGTCGCGCATGGTCGGGAACCGCCGCTCGGGCGATTTCTCCAGCGACCGCGCTATCAGCTCGTCCCACTCCGGCGAAACATCCGGCAGCGCCTGCCGCACCGATGTCGCCGGCTGATGCAGAATGGCGTGCAGCGTGTCAATGGCGGTCCGGCCATGAAACGGCAGTCGGCCAGTCAGGCATTCGTAAAGCATCACTCCGAAAGAGAAGACGTCGCTGCGGGCGTCCGCCGGCTCGCCCTGCAACTGCTCGGGGGCCATGTAGGGAATCGTCCCCGCCGTGCTGGCCTGACCCGCCGTGCGGGTGATGAAATTCTCCGCGGTCTCGCCGGTGCCCCGCTGCCGCTCGGTGAGCACGGCGATGCCGAAATCCAGTATCTTCACCCGGCCGCTCGCGTCCACCATGATGTTGGCGGGCTTGATGTCGCGGTGCAGCACGCCAGCCTGGTGGGCTTCGTTCAAGCCCTCGGCCACCTGCCGCGCAAACTCCAGCAACTGCTCGGGCCGCACCGAACCGCGCTGCAGCATCTGTTTCAGGCTCTCGCCCTTCACCAGCTCCATGGCGATGAAGGGCGTGTCGCCTTCATCGCTCACCTCGTAAATCGTCCCGATGTTGGGGTGGTTGAGCCGCGAGGCCGCGCGCGCTTCTTTCACCAGCCGCTTGCGTGCGTCGGCATCCGCCGCCAGGTCGCCCGGCAGGAACTTCAGGGCCACCTCACGCTGCAGCTTGATATCCTCGGCGCGATAGACCGCGCCCATCCCGCCTTCGCCCAGCTTGGCGGTGATTCGATAGTGGGAAATGGTCTGGCCAATCATGGCTGGCGTTTGGCTTTGTCCTCCGCCACGAGTTGCTGGAACTCCGCGTCGTTATGAAGGCAGGCCAGGTCAGGGTCGCGCAAGGCCCAGTCCAGGTTGGGGAAGCCGCTCTCTTTGGCCTTGCGCAACAGCCCGAGCGCCTCTTCTTTCAGGTTCAGGATTCCTAGGGTGCAAGCGGCGTTGTAGAGGATGTTGGGGTCGTTGGGCCGCAGGGCGACCGCCTTCTGCGCTTCGCGCCGCGCTTTTTCTCCCTCGCCGAAGTAGGCGTAGTTGTTCGCGAGCAGGATGCGTGCCCGAACGTCTTCCGGAACAAACTCCAGTTGCCGCTCCAGCACTGTGATTTGCCGACGCCGTACGTCACGGGCTTCTTCCGTCTTCCCAACCCGTTCCAGAATGTTCATGTAGGGCACGTACACGTTGTAGTCGTCCCCGCTGACCTCGATGGCGCGTTGGGCCAGCGCTGCGCCCTCCTCCCAGCGGTCGGAAGTGAAGTAGAGCTCGCCCAGCGACCAGTAGGCGCCTTCGCAATCGGGCCGGAGCTCAATGGCCCGGCGAGCGAACTCGATAGCCTGCTCGAGCTTCTTCTGCGCCCAGTAGATGCGCGCCCGCGCCGCCAATGCTTCCGGCAGACGCGAGTCCAGCCCCAGAGCACGCTCCGCCGCCCCGAGCCCTTTCTCCAGCCACTGGCTTTCGCGCTCGTGCCATTCGTAGAACAGTCCGCAGACGTAGCCCAGGCCGGCGTAGGCCAGGGCAAACCGCTCATCGAGCGCGATGGCGCGCTCGTACATCTGGATGGCGAATTCCAGGTCGGGGCGCGTGACTCGCCGCGCGTAGCTCCGCCCGCGCAGGTAGCTGTCGTAGGCCTCGGGGTTCTCGGTGGGCTTGCGGGCGATGGCTTTCTCTTCCTGCGGCGTCAGTCTGACTCGCAGCGCCTGCGCCAGGCTGCGCGCGATTTCGTCCTGTACTTCGAACACGTCCTGGAGCTCGCGGTCGTAGCGCTCCGCCCACACACCCTGCCCGGTGCGAGTTTCAATCAACTGCGTGGTGATGCGCAGCCGGTTCCCCGCCCGCCGCAGGCTGCCTTCCAGCACGTAGGCGGCGTTCAACTCCTGCCCCACCTGAGCCGCCGTCACACCTTTGTCGCGGTAGGCCACCACCGCCGAGCGCGGGAACACCCGTAGCCCTTTGATCTTCAGCAGCTCGGTAATCACGTCCTCGGTGATGCCGTCGCGGAAGTACTCATCTTCCTGCGCCCGGCTCAGGTTCTGGAAGTAGAGCACGGCGACGGACTTCCCTTCCGCCTCGGCCGGCGCGGTATCGATGCGGTCGAGGAGTTGCAGCACCTCGCTCATGGATTGCGTGCGCTGGCCCGGCTGCTTCGCCAGGCAGCGCTCGATCAACTGCTCCCACGCCGGTGGAACGCCGGGGGCGATGCGCCGCAGCGTCGCCGGGGTCTCGTGCAGGATGGCGTGCAGAACGTCAATCGCCGTATCGCCGCGGAACGGCAGCCGCCCGCTCAAGCACTCATAGAGCAGCACGCCGTACGAAAAGATGTCGCTGGCGGCGCTGGCTTCTTCGCCTCGCAATTGCTCCGGCGCCATGTAGGGCACCGTTCCGCCGGTGCTCGCCTGCCCCGCCGTGCGCGTGATGAAGTTCTCTTCCGTTTCGCCCATCCCACGCTGCCGCCCGGTCAGCGTGGCGATGCCGAAATCCAAAACCTTCACCCGCCCGCTGGAATCCACCATGATGTTGGCCGGTTTGATGTCGCGGTGCAGCACCCCGGCTCTGTGCGCTTCGTTCAAGCCTTCCGCAATCTGCCGCGCAATCTCCAACAGTTGCTCGGGCCGCACCGAGCCTCGCTGCAGCATCTGCTTCAGGCTTTCGCCCTTCACCAGCTCCATGGCGATGAAGGGCGCATCGCCTTCGTCGTTGACCTCGTAGACCGTGCCGATGTTCGGATGGTTGAGCCGTGAGGCGGCTTGCGCTTCCTTCACCAGCCGTTTGCGGGACTCCGGGTCGGCCGCCAGGTTGCCCGGCAGGAACTTCAGCGCCACTTCGCGCTTCAGCTTCGTGTCTTCGGCGCGATAGACCGCGCCCATCCCGCCCTCGCCCAGCTTGGCGGTGATCCGGTAATGGCTGATTTGTGTTCCAATCACAGCCTGGAGTCATTCTCCAGCCACCCTGAGCTCGTCGAAGGGTGGAAGATTGTCTGATCAACCATGAAGAACTTGCAGTTTATCCCGAACCGCCCACCCGCGCAACCCGCCTCCCCCGCTTGTCAACCCGAGCGAGGCCGAAGGCCGAGTCGAGGGACCTGCTTTTCCGTCAGGGCACGGCTTTAGCCGCGCCGGCCGACCGCGAAAAAACAAGGGGCTTTAGCCCCTGAGGCTGATCTCCTTCAGCAGCGCGCGGAGCGTTTCAATCGCCAACTGCGCGGCGTGACGGCTGGCCGGCGGCAGCCCGCCCAGCGCCTGAATGACGTCGCCTTCTGTAATCCCGCTCAGCTCTTCCACGCGCAGGCCTTTCACCAGCTCCGTCAGCGCCGAGCCCACCGCCATCGCAGGAACACACCCCGAGCACTTAAAGCGCGCTTCCGCTACGCGCCCGTCTTCGACCCGCGCTGCCAGGCGCAGTACATCGCCGCAGATGGGGTTCGTCAGCTCGACGACGGCCGTGGCGGCGTCGAGCTCCCCCGCGTTGCGCGGGTTCTGAAAGTGGTCAAGCACCTGCGGACTGAACATGGAAACCCTTTGCGCGATTCCGCTCCCTGTGGTCTAATACTTCTGCTGAGGCATTAGACTAGCAAACATGCAGATTCCCCGCACCTACCGGGACTTTACGCCGTACCTGAAGAAGGTCTTCCGGCCGAAGAAGCTGGAGTCCGTCTTTATCTTCGTTACCTCGCGCTGCAATTCGCTCTGCCGCACCTGCTTCTACTGGGATCAGCTCAACAAGA
Organism: Acidobacteriota bacterium; assembly: GCA_045402975.1. Classification (GTDB taxonomy): domain Bacteria; phylum Acidobacteriota; class Terriglobia; order Acidiferrales; family 2-02-FULL-67-57; genus JACPRL01. The sequence continues at coordinate 4,770 of JAXIPK010000348.1, read as the reverse complement.
ACCAGGACCTGAGCTTCGACCAGATCCGCACCATCTCGGAGACCGCGCCCGAGTTCGGCAAGCTGTGGGTCTCCGGCGGCGAGCCCACCATGCGCGAGGACCTGGACGAAATCATCTGCACCTTCTACCGCAACAACAAGATTCACACGCTCAACTTCCCCACCAACGGCCTGCTGCCTGACAACCTCGACCGCATCGTCGGCCGCGTTCTGAAGGACTGCCCCAACCTCACCATCGACCTCAACTTCTCTATCGACGGTCTGGCCAACACCCACGACGCCATCCGCGGCGTGCCCAACAACTTCGTCAAGACCATCGCCACCATGGAGCGGATGAAAGAAAAGTATGCCGGCGTGCGCCGCCTGCGCCGCAACGTGGTCACCGTCATCACCCGCGAGAGCTACGACGAGCTGGTGCGCTTCGGCGTCGACATGCTCAAGCGCGACGTCTCCACCGGGCAGTACTTCGAGATTATCCGCGGCAACCCCATGGACCTGAGCCTGAAGAACATTACCCGCAAGGAGCTCAAGACGCTGCACGACAAGCTCTACGCCGTCCACGCCGCCCACGCCGACCGGCTGTTTGCCAACGTCGACCCCAAGTTCCGCTGGTTCCCCAAGATGTACTACCTGGGCTCGCTCAAGTTCATCTTTGAGACCCACGAGCAGAACGTCGAGCAGCCGCACAAGTGGGCCATGCCCTGCACCGCCGGCGTCACCAGCTTCGTGATTGACCACAACGGCGAGTTCCGCGCCTGCGAGATGCGCCAGCCGCTGGGCCGGCTGCAAGACTACGACTTCAACCTGAGCAAAGCGCTCTTCTCCGAGCGGATGAAGAAAGAAGTCGCCGCCATCCCGCAGGCCAACTGCTGGTGCACGCATTCCTGCTGGATTACCGACTCGCTCAAGTTCTCGCCCAAGGTGTTGCTCTTCAAGATTCCCTGGTCCTGGCTCAAGGCCAAGATCAGCCGTCTGCCCGAAATGAGCCTGGCCGACATCGAAAAGTTCCAGGAAGAGCTGCCCATGCCTGCCCCGACAGCGTCTGGGCCGCCCACCGCCGGCGCTCCTCGCCCCTCCAACTTCGTCCAACTCCAGTAGGACGTGAACCCACGTATCGTTTCGCTGGCGCCCAGCGCCACCTCCATCCTCTTCGCATTGCGCGCCGAGAAGCAGCTCGTCGGCGTGACCCGCTGGTGCAAAGACGTCGCCCCGGTCAACGGGTTGCCGGCGCTGGGCGACTGCTGGCGCTGCGACCCCGACGATGTCGCCGCACTCAACCCCACGCTCGTCATCGGCTCTGTCCCCTACCGCGAAGAAGTAGTGCGCGGGCTGCTGCGCCGCGGCCTGACCTTTCTGGCCATGAACCCGCGCACACTGGCCGACGTCTTCTCCGACATCGAACAACTCGGCGGCCTGCTGGGCCGCGAGAAGCGCGCCGAGCAGGTTGTTCGCCAAGTGCGGGCGCGCATGGGCAAGATTGCTCAGCGCGCGCCCAACGGGCGCCGCCCTCGAGTCTACTGCGAGGCCTGGCCCAAGCCACGGCTGGTCTCACCCGCCTGGGTAGAAGAAATGGTCGAGCTGGCCGGCGGCCGCTTCGTCCCCAAACCGAAGTCACCTTCGGAGCGCGCCGTCACCGAGCAAGCCGTGCTGCGCGCCAAGCCCGACGTTATCGTCCTCGGCTGGGCCGCCTGCGGTCTGCGCGTCGACCCGAGCAAAGTCTTGCGCCGCCCGGGCTGGGACAAACTGCCGGCCGTCCGCAACCGCAAGGTCTATGTCGTGAGCGACGAGGTCTTGAACACGCCCGGCCCGCCCCTGGTGGAGGGTCTAGAACTGCTCGCGCGAATCATTCATCCTAAAATGTTCGGGGAATCGACAAGCGAAAAGGTTCGGGTGTTATGAGCAACGCCCAGAAGATCCTTCGCCAAACCGACGCGCTGCTGGAGCGCGGTGGAACCAACTGCCTCCAAGAGCTCTGCGCGCTGCTGCAGCGTGCGCGGCCGCACTTCAACTGGGTGGGCTTCTACTTCGTCGAAGGCGATGAGCTGGTGCTGGGCCCGTTTGTCGGCGCGCCCAGCCCGCACGTACGCATTCCCATCGGTAAGGGCATCTGCGGTGCCGCGGTGGCCGAGCGCCTGACCGTCGTCGTGCCCGACGTCAACGCCGACCCGCGCTACCTCGCTTGCAGCATCCAGACCAAATCCGAAATCGTCGTTCCGATTGAGCACAACGGCCGCATCCTGGGCGAGATTGACATTGACTCCCACACCCCCAACGCCTTCACACCCGACGACCGCTCCCTGCTGGAAGAAATCGCCCGCCGCCTCGCCCCTGTGCTCGCAGGGCGTGTAACCATCAAGAACTCTTAAGCCTCGACTCCGGTCGGTTTGGTGGCCCCCGGTGCTTGCACTTCTGAGGAAGGATTTGCTAGCATATGACCCATCTCATCGCCTCGCCTGTGGTGGGAGCAAGCAATGACCCGCCTTGCATTGCCCTCAAAAAAAACACCAGGAGTGCGAATCTCGCGGGGGCGAATAACAACTTCATTAACTAGGGAGGATTGGCCATGATACAAGTGTTGAAAAGAACCGCCTTCATCACAATAGCTCTTCTGCTGGTGTCGCAGGGTTTGTTGGCAGAGAGTCCGCATACAAGCTTCAGCACGGCCCCGGTTCGCAATATGGGGCCGATGCCCGCCGACAGAGATCCCATCCCAAACACAGTCGGCACCCTGCGCCGGTTCGACAGCGGACTAAGCATGACCATCGTCACCCCTGTCCCCGTTGACGAGGCGACGCAGGAGGCTGCCTACACGGTATGGTGGGTTGTCTTCAACAAGCCCGAGAATTGCGCCAATCCCGTCTCCGACAGCGGCGGAATCATCTCCAATTGCAGCGCGGGCGACCTGACCAATCTGACGGTGCAGGCTGCGGGGCTCTGGGCCACGGGCATACTGGTGGAGGCCACGTTCGTGGAGAACGGGGTTTCCAAAGGCGTCCTGAACGTCAGCGCGCAGCTAGGGCTCGGTGCGGATGGCGTCCCGCTGCCGGGTTCGTCGCTTACGCCCGGGATTCTCTCCAACGTTAAAGGCGCGGAGGTGCATATCGTCGTGCGCAACCACGGCGCTCTGGATGGCATGGACGATTACTTGGAGTTCAGCACCGGGCAGATGGCGGGCGATCCCGCAGTCCCCAACCAGGCTCGGAACATACAATTTGCAGTGTTCCGGCCATGAAAGTTGCGGAGTGCCAAGGAAAACTCTGAACAGACTGAACAGACTCTTGCATCAGTGTCGCACGCTTGCTAGAATACGCGCCTCATCGCCTTGCCTGTGGGGGAGGAGTACCCAATGGCTAAGAACAGGCAGCCCTCTGCCCGTAAGTCTACACGTTCGTCTCATCTGACTCGCCGGGGATTCCTGGGAAGTGCCGCAGGCCTGGCGGCGGCCGCTGCTACCGGCGGCGCGGGAATCGTACTCGAGCCGCTGGCGGGTGGCTCCAAACTCCGCGCGGCCGACATCGGCCCGCTCACGCCCGAGCAGCGCCGCCAGCGCGCCTTCGAGATCCGCGTCGAGGCGGCTCAGCTCGCCCACGACGTCCCCATCCCCGACCACCCCACCAACGGCGACGAAGAGGCGTACGCCACCAAGATCGGCAACTTCTCCAAGGGCCTGCCGCACAATTCGCTGGGCGAGGTCGACGTCAACTCCTACAACGCGCTCCTCGCCGCGCTGACCAGCGGCGACCCAGAAGACTTTGAAGATGTCCCCATGGGCTGCTCCAATCCCGCTGAGCAGCGCAAGCTCACCAACCCGCAGGCCGGCTTGGCCTTCGACCTCGAAGGCACCGACTCGCACCAGTTCGCCATCCCGCCAGCGCCGGCGCTGGCCAGTGCCTGGGAGGCAGGCGAAGCCGTCGAGCTCTACTGGATGGCGCTGCTGCGCGACGTCGACTTCACTGACTACGCTCGTAGCCCGCTGGCGGCTGCCGCCTGCCAGGAACTCTCGCAGCTCTCCGACTTCCGCGGCCCCCGGCAAGGCGGCGTAGTTACCCCGCAAATGCTGTTCCGCGACAACATCCCGGGCGCGCTTGCCGGGCCTTACGTTTCCCAGTTCATGCTGAAACCGACTCCTTTCGGCGTTGAGCTGGTCGAACGGAAGATGATGACGCTGCGCTCGGGGATCGACTACCTGACTGGATTCTCCGAGTGGCTCGACATCCAGCGCGGCTGCACGCCGGCGCGGGCCAACGAGTTCGATCCCGTGCGCCGCTACATCCGCGACGCCCGCGACCTGGCCCAGTGGGTCCACATCGACGTCCTCTTCCAGGCCTACTTCAACGCCGCGTTGATCCTGCTTCATCCGCCGCAGGCGGGAGGCATCGGCGCGCCGGTCAACCCCGGCAACCCGTACCTGGACTCGAGCACGCAGGACGGCTTCGGCACCTTCGGCGGGCCGTACATCATGACCATCCTGTGCGAAGTGGCCACGCGGGCGCTGAAGGCGCAGTGGTATCAGAAGTGGTGCGTGCACCGCCGGCTGCGTCCGGAGGCGTTCGGCGGGCGCGTCCACGTGCGCGCCACCGGCCAGGCCAACTACCCGTTGCACACCGACATCCTCAATTCGCAGGCGCTTTCGCAGACGTTCAGCCGCTTCGGCACCGGGCTGCTGCCGCAGGCGTATCCCGAAGGCTCGCCGCTCCATCCCTCCTATGGCGCCGGGCACGCCACGGTTGCCGGGGCGTGTGTGACGATTCTGAAAGCCCTGTTCAACGAG
>JAXIPK010000116.1:0-3521 GCA_045402975.1 Acidobacteriota bacterium | reverse complement strand
GCGTTGCGGGCGTTGATGGCGGAGTTCCTCCGCGTCCACGGGTTTCAAGTCATCACCGCCGCCGACGGCGAAACTGCGCTGTTCGAGCTGACCCGCCAGCAGCCCGACCTCGTCCTGCTCGATGTCCAGATGCCCGGCCTGGACGGCTTTGAGACCTGCCGCCGCATCAAAGCCAGCCCCGAAACCCGCCTTACGCCCGTCGTGCTGGTCACGGGCCTCTCCGCCACCGAAGACCGCGTGCGGGGGCTGGAAGCCGGCGCCGACGATTTCCTCACCAAACCGGTGGACCGCTCCGAACTGGTGGCGCGGGTGCGCTCGCTGCTGATGATGAAGTCGTTCGTCAACGAGCTGGAGCGCGCCGAGTCGGTGCTGTTTGCGCTGGCGCGCAGCATCGAGGGCAAAGACCCCTACACCAAGGGCCACTGCGAGCGCCTGGCGGAGAACTCCGCGCGCTTGGCCGAGCGCATTGGCCTTTCCCCCGAGGAGACCACCGCCCTGAGGCGCGCCGGCATCGTGCACGACATCGGCAAGGTGGCCGTCCCCGACGCCATCCTGCTCAAGCCGGGCCCGCTCACGGCCGACGAGCGCGCCATCATGCAGCAGCACCCGGTGGTGGGCGAGAGCATCTGCGCTCCGCTCAAGTCGTTCCGCACCGTGCTGCCCATCATCCGTCACCACCACGAAAAGTTCGACGGCACCGGCTACCCCGACGGCCTCAAGGGCGAGCAGATTCCGCTCACCGCCCGCGTCCTTTCGATTATTGATGTGTACGACGCTCTCACCACCGAGCGCCCCTACAAGCCGGCTCACCCGCCGGCGGAGGCGCTGAAAACCATGGCGGAAGAAGTGCAGAAAGGGTGGTGGGATGCCAAGCTGTTTGCGGCTTTCGGGGAGATGATGTCGGCCGGGGTAAAGGCCTAGCGGAAGAAAACGGTAGGAAAAGCGAACTCAGCCGGATACAGGCGAACAATTTTGACGCCGGGGTGCGGGTGAATTGAGGTAGACTCAAGGCGCCCCCCGCCCCGGAGCGGGAAGGAGGGACATGGGCCAACGGAAGCGCCCTCTCGGCAAGGCCGCCGCCAAAGCCGGCTCCCGGCCCCCGGTCGCCCCGCTTTCAGAAGACAAGTTTTCCCGCATCTTCCGCTTCACTCCCGACTCCATCACCATCAGCACTCTCAAAGAGGGACGCTACCTCGACGTCAACGAGAGCTTCCTCAGCCTCACTGGTTATGGCCGCGAAGACGTGATCGGACGGAGCGCCGCCGAGCTCAACATCTGGGCGGATGCCTCGGAGCGCGAGCGCCTGCTGCGCCGGCTGAAGAAACAAGGGAGCGTGCGCGAGCAGGAGTGTCACTTCCGCACCCGCAGCGGAGAGCTGCGCACTGGGCTGGTCTCCGCTGAGCTGATCGACATAGACGGCGAGCCCTGCCTGCTCAGCGTCGTCCGCGACACGACCGGCGCCCACCAGGCGCAGCGCGAACTCGAAGAGCGCACGCTCTACCTCAACGCCCTGATTGAGAACAACCCCCTGGCGGTGGTGGTGCTCGATGCCGAGCACCGCGTCCGCAGCTGCAACCCGGCGTTCGAGCGCCTCTTTCGCTATGCCAAAGACGAAATCGTCGGCAGCAACCTCGACGAACTTATCGCCCCTGCCGATAAGCCGGTGGAGCCGGGCGAATTCACCCAACGCATTCTGGCGGGCGAGAGCGTCCACGCCACCACGCACCGCCGCCGCAAAGACGGAAGTGTGGTGGAGATCGAGCTCTACGGCGTCCCCCTCAAAGTGCGCGAGCAGCTCATCGGCGTCATCGGCATCTACCAGGACATCACCGACCGCCGGCGCGGCGATGAAGCTCGGGTGCGGTTTCTGGTCCGCGAGCAGGAGGCCCGCGCCAAGGCCGAGGGCGCCGAGCAGCGCTTCCGCGAGCTGGTGCGCGACCTGCACGCCATCGTCTGGGAGGCCGACGCCGATACGCTCCAGTTCACCTTCGTCAGCCAGCGCGCCGTGGACATTCTGGGCTACCCGGTGGAGCGCTGGCTCACCGAGCCCGATTTCTGGGCCAGCCACGTCCACCCCGAAGACCGCGACTGGGCGGTGAACCTCTGCCGCGAGTCCACCGCCGAAGGGCGCGACTATGAGATCGAATACCGAATGATCGCCGCCGACGGCCGCACCGTCTGGCTCTGGGACAAAGTGCGCGTCCTCGACGATGAGCAAGGGCGGCCGCGGCAACTGCGCGGGGTCATGGTGGACATCACCGAACACATGCGCGCCGAGCACGCGCTGCTGGAAAGCCAGATCCGCCTGCGACTGCTCAACACCATCTCCACCGGGATGACAGCGGGGCGCTCGGTCGACCACATCATCGCCCGCACGCTGCGCGAGATCGGCAACCACTTCAAGGACTACCGCGTCGCCTACGCCACCATCGACGACCAGGGCCGGATGACGGTGCTGCGCTCCCATCAGGGTCCGAATGTCCCGGCCACCGATGGAGTGGTGATTGACCTTTCCGTCGCGCCCACCTACTTGAGCGCACTGCGGCAGGGCGATCCGATTGTGGTCCCCGATGTGGTCGAAGACCCGCGCCTGGCGCCGGTGGCCGAAGCCTTCACCTCTCACAAGGCACGGGGGTTGCTCGAGTTCCCCTTGCACGACTCCGGCATCATTCGCGGGGTGCTGTGCCTCACGGCGCCGACGCCGCACACCTGGACCGAAAACGAAATGGCCACTCTGCGCGAGGTGGCCGACTACCTTTCGTTGGCGCTCAAGAACGCGAGCGCCGAGGACGCGCTGCGCGACTCCGAGGCCCGCTACCGCTCCATGGTGGAGGGCGCGCCCTACGGCATCTACCGCTCCTCACCCGACGGCCAGCTGCTCGACGTCAACCCGGCTATGGTGGAGATGCTCGGCTACGGCGGCGCCGACGAGCTAGCCCAGGTGAACCTGCACGACGTCTATCGCGACGCCGAAGACCGCAAGCGACTGATGGACGAATACCGCGACCGGAACGTTTTCCGCGGCGTCGAGGCGCAGTGGAAGCGCAAGGACGGAACGCCGATGACCGTGGTGCTCAGCGGCCGCCCGGTGCGCGACGAGCACGGCGAGGTGGCCTACTACGAAGGTATCGTCGAGAACGTTACCGAGCGGCGGGTGCTGGAAGAACAGCTCCGGCAGTCGCAGAAGATCGAAGCCGTCGGCCGGCTGGCGGGCGGCATCGCGCACGACTTCAACAACCTGCTGATGCTCATCCGCGGCTATACCGAGCTGCTGCTCGACCACGCCGGCCGCAACGAGAGCCTGCGCCGCTACGCGGAAGAAATCCAGCGCGCCTCCGACCGCGCCACTTCGCTCACCCAACAGTTGCTGGCGTTCAGCCGCAAGCAGGTGCTGGAGCCCAAGGTGCTCGACCTCAACACCGTAGTCGCCGAGATGCAGAAGATGCTGCAGCGGCTGCTGGGCGAAGACGTCGAGCTCTCCATCCATCTCAACCCGAGCATCGGGCGGGTGAAGGCCGACC
>JAXIPK010000346.1:0-1299 GCA_045402975.1 Acidobacteriota bacterium | reverse complement strand
GCGCGCCGACGCAGGTGACTACGCGGCGGTAATACTCATCCGCCTTCTTCTGATCGAAGTCCGCCGGCGCGCCCGTGCCCGCCTGGTAGAGCCCGATGCTTGAGGGCGCCGGCGTGGCCGACCACGCGCCCGACGCCGGGTTCGCGGTCGCCGTGACCTGCGGCAGCAACTCTTTCTTCACCAGCGCGGGATTGATGGCCTGGATGAACGCGGTCTCGTTTTCGCCGGCATGGCCACCCGGGTTGCCGAAGACCTGTAGCGCCGCGTCGGAGCAGGCGCCCCACCAGTTGACGACCAAAGTGTTGACGCCGTGCTCGAGCGCCACTTCCTGCGCCACGCGCTGCAAGACCTCCGTCTGCGGGCCGCCGTGGCCGTTGATGATGACGATGTTCTTGAAGCCGTTGCGCACCAGGCCGACCAGCACCGCGCGCACGTAGGGCGCGTAGACCTCGGCCGGGATGTGCGTGGCGCCCGGGTAGGGCCCCATCGCGCCGGTAACGCCGTAGGGGATGTGCGGGGCGATGAGCGCGTTGACCTCGGGCGCAATGGCTTCGGCGAGGCGCACCGGAGCGAGGTTGTCGGCGCCGTTGTTGATGACGCCGTGCGGCTCCAGCGTGCCGGTGGTCAGCAGCACCGTCTTCACCTTCGCCGGCACAATTTCGCGAAACTCCACCCAGTTCAGGTCATCCATGCGGCGGGAAGAGATTTCCTGCGCCGAGGCCGTGGGAATGAGGCAGAGGAAGCAGACGCGGCATAGGAAGCTTAGGAGACTGCGTTTGGCGTTCATGTTCTCCCCCATCAGCGTTAATCCGTGTTCATCCGTGGTTCCGAGTCTTACGGAATGATGCGCTGGATAAGATAGAACATGAAGGCGATGCCGGCGAGAATGACGCCGATGAAAGCCAGGAAGTGCAGGACGCTGGGCGGGCGCGCCGGCAGGCGCACGTCGGCGACCATCTCCGGCTCGAAGCTGACGTCGTCCTCGACGTAGGTGCAGTCGATGATGGTGACGTCGGGCACCAGGCGGCCGTCTTCAAGCAGCGCCTCGACCACTTGCACGCCGCTCTCCGCTCCGGGCATCGCCCGCAGCTTCATCTGGATGGCCAGCGGCAGCTCCTGCATGTGGTCAGTACCCCATGGGAATTACAAAACCATCGTCGCTTTTGGGTGGGGACACTTCGATGTAGGAGACGTGGGCGTCCTGGAGCGCCTTTTCGATTCGACGCACACAGCACTTGGGACATAGCGACACCGGATTCGGATTGCCCCACGCGAGCAGAGTCTGGGAGATTCCTTTCT
>JAXIPK010000002.1:0-2377 GCA_045402975.1 Acidobacteriota bacterium | reverse complement strand
CGGCGTTCTTGCCTTTGCGGGAAACCTGAATTACGCCGGCGCTGGCGCCGCCGACCAGAATCGGCACGCTGATGATCTTCTGGATGGGCTCACTGGTCTCTCCCCTGGCGAGCTTGACGGCCTCAAACACCGTCGGGTGCTGCGCGGAGCTGAAGTTGTTGATGGCCTCGGGGCGCTTGTCGCGCGCGGTGCGCACCGCCAGCGAGTTGGTGCTGCTCATGGGGATACTGCCTATCTGGGCCAGCTTGGCGGGCACGATGAATTCCATCATCTTGCCGCCGCCGGTCACGCGGAGTATGGCGACCTCTTCCGGCTTCACTTTGAAGTTCTTGGCGATGGCGCTGGCGACTTGCTTGCCCACTTCGGTGTCCAGCTCAGATTTTCCTTCCACCATCGCGCCGATTACGCGCGCCACCCCGGCGGTTACTGGTGCGCCCATAGCAACTCCTCCCTCCTGGCTCCCTGGTCCATTATACGGCAAGGCCCCGCCGGGCGTTTCTCATCTTTTGCCCAGCAGCAGAGCCTTCTTGACTTCTCCGATGGCGCGCGTCACGCCAATGCCGCGCGGGCAGGCGTCGGTGCAGTTGTAAATCGTGCGGCAGCGCCAGACGCCGTCGCGGTCGCTCAGGATGGCCAGGCGCTCGGCGGCGGCTTCGTCGCGGCTGTCGAACAGGAACCGGTGCGCCTGCACGATGGCCGCCGGCCCTATGTAATGGGGGTTCGACCAGAACGACGGGCAGGAGGTGGTGCAGGCTCCGCAGAGGATGCACTTGGTGGTGTCGTCGTAGCGCTCCCGCTCCTCCGGCGTGTGCAGCCGCTCTTTCTACGGCGCGTCGCCCTCGGTGATGAGGTAGGGCTTGACGTCGCGGTACTTGGCGAAGAAGCCGTCGAAGTCCACCACGAGGTCTTTGATGACGGCGAAGCCGCGCAGCGGCTCGACGGTGATTCGCTCCCCCAAGTCCTTTAACAGGATGTGGCAGGCCAGCTTGTTGACGCCGTTGACCAGCATGGCGTCCGAGCCGCAGACGCCGTGCGCACACGAGCGCCGGAAAGTCAGCGTGCCGTCCTGATACCACTTGATGGCGTGCAGGGCGTCGAGCAGCCGGTCGGTGGGCTCGGCCTCCACCGCGTACTCCGACCAGTAGGGCTCCTTGTCTTTGCCGCGTTCGAACCGCTTGATGCGAATCTGTACCTTCATTGGTTGGCTCCGGCTCGGAGTTTAATACTTTCTCTCCTGGGGTTGGAAGCGGGTAATCACCACCGGCTTGTGGCGGAACTCGATGCCGCCCGAGGCGCTGCGGTACCCGAGGGAGTGCTTGAGCCAGTTGACGTCGTCGCGCTTGGGGAAGTCTTCGCGCGAGTGCGCGCCACGGCTTTCCTGGCGGGCCAGGGCGGCCTCTACCGTCACCTCCGCCACATCGAGCAGGAAGCCCAGCTCCAACGCCTCCACCAAATCAGTGTTGAAGACCTCGCCGCGGTCCTGGATGCGCGCCCGCTGGTAGCGCTCCTGCAACTCACGCACCCGCGCGGCGGCAGCCGTGAGGTGCTCCGCGGTGCGGAAGACGGAGGCTTTGTCCATCATCTCGCGTTGCAATTCATCGCGCAGGGCGCCCACCGATTCGCTCTTGCCGTTGCCGTTGTCGCCCTCCCGCAAGCGCGCGATCCACTCTTGGGCGCGCTGCTCCGGCCGCCCCGGCAGCGCCGCCAACTCGCTTTCCTTGAGGTAGCGCGCGATGTCGCGCCCGGCGCGGCGCCCGAACACCAGAATGTCCACCAGGGAGTTCGTCCCCAAACGGTTGCCGCCGTGCACGGAAACGCAAGCGCACTCGCCGGCGGCGTAAAACCCGGGCAGCACCGTATTCTTCTCATCGATCACCACGCGGCCCCAGTTGTCGGTGGGGACGCCGCCCATGGCGTAGTGCGCCGTGGGCTGCACCGGCACGGGCTCGCTCACCGGGTCGATGCCCAGATAGGTGCGGACGAAGTCGGTGATGTCGGGGAGCTTCTTTTCGATGACGTCGCGGCCCAGGTGGCGGAGGTCGAGATGGACGTACCACTTGCCGTCAATGCCGTGGCCCTGGCGGAGTTCGAGGAAGATGCAGCGGGAGACGATGTCGCGGGGCGCGAGGTCGAGCAGCGTGGGGGCGTACTTCTCCATGAAGCGCTCGCCCTTGCCGTTGAGGAGTTTCCCGCCTTCGCCGCGCGCGCCCTCGGTGATCAGGATTCCCAACCGGTAGATCCCTGTCGGATGGAACTGGAAAAACTCCATGTCCTCCAGCGGCACGCCGGCGCGGAAGGCCACCGCCATGCCGTCGCCGGTGAGCGCGTGGGCGTTGGAGGTGATCTCGTAGATGCGGCCGCAGCCGCCGGTGGCAAA
>JAXIPK010000238.1:0-6834 GCA_045402975.1 Acidobacteriota bacterium | reverse complement strand
GGCGCGTTCGGCGCGGACGTGGTGCCGGCCGAGGCGACGATTCTCACGCACTGCAACGCCGGGGCGCTGGCGACGGCTGGATACGGAACGGCGCTCGGAGTCATCCGGGGGGCCGTGGAGCAAGGGAAGCGCGTGACGGTCCTCGCCGACGAAACGCGGCCGTTTCTCCAGGGCGCCCGCCTCACCGCCTGGGAGCTCCAGCGCGACGGAATCCCCACTACGCTCATCACCGACAACATGGTCGGCCACTTCATGAAACTCGGCGACATCCACGTCGTCGTCGTCGGCGCCGACCGCATCGCCGCCAACGGCGACACCGCCAACAAGATCGGCACCTACACCATCGCCGTGCTCGCCCACGAGCACCGCGTCCCTTTCTACGTCGCCGCTCCCTTCAGCTCGATTGACCTTTCCATTCCCTCCGGCGACACCATTCCCATCGAAGAACGCTCGGTGGAAGAAGTTACCCACATCGGCACCGTCCGCATCGCTCCCGAGGGCGTCCCCGCCCGCCACCCGGCCTTCGACGTCACTCCCGCCCGCCTCATCACCGCCATCATCACCGAGCGTGGCGTCGCCCGCCCGCCGTTCGACCAATCCCTCCGCTCCCTCGCCGACACACCCGTCCCCGCCGCCCGCTAGCGCCAGCGAAGTTTCTTAGTTGTTTGGGTACTTGGTGCCGGGTACTAGGTGCCGTACTGCGTGCTGTTTCTCTGCTTGAAGTCCTTCATGAACGCCACCAACGCTTCCACCGCTTCCTTCGGCAGCGCGTTGTAGAGCGAAGCGCGGATCCCGCCCACGCTGCGATGCCCCGCCAGCCCCAGCAGCTTGGCCGCCTTCGCTTCCTCGACGAACTTCTTCTCCAGCTCCTCCGACGGCAGCCGGTAGGTCACGTTCATCCGCGAACGGCTCGCCTTCTCCGCCGTCCCGCGGTAGAACCCGTCGCTCCCGTCAATCGCCGAGTAGAGCAGCTCCGCCTTCTCCCGGTTCCGCCGCTCCATCTCCGTGAGCCCGCCGATCCCCTTCAGCCACTTCAGAACCAGCCGCACCAGGTAAATCGCAAACACCGGCGGCGTGTTGTAGAGCGAGCCCTTCTCCGCCTGCAGCTTGTAGTCCAGCATCGCCGGCAACCCCGCCGGCACCCGCGCCAGCAGGTCCTCGCGAATGATTACGACCGTCACACCCGCCGGCCCCATGTTCTTCTGCGCTCCGGCGTAAATGAGCCCGTACTTCGCCACCTCAACCGGCCGGCTCAAAATATCCGACGACGCGTCGCACACCAGCGGCACCGCGCCCGCTTCCGGCTCGCTCGCCCACTCCGTCCCTTCAATCGTGTTGTTTGATGTGTAGTGTACGTAAGCCGCGCTGGGATTGAGCTTCAGCTCCTCCGGCCGCGGGATGCGCGTGTACTTGTCGGCTTCCGTCGTCCCCGCGACGTTCACCTTTCCCAGCTTCTTCGCTTCTTTGATCGCCCCCATCGCCCACGTTCCGGTATCGATGTAATCCGCCGAGCCGTCTTTGGGCAGCAGGTTCATCGCCACCATCGCAAACTGCAGGCTCGCGCCCCCGCCGAGGAAAATCACTTTGTAGTTCGACGGAATCCCCAGCACCCCGCGCAGGTCGGCTTCCGCTTCGCCGAGGATTCCTTCAAACGTTTTCGAGCGGTGGCTGATCTCCAGCACCGACATCCCCACGCTCGGCAGCGACACCAGGTCGCGCTGCGCCTCTTCCAGCACCGGCACCGGCAGCACCGCCGGCCCGGCGTTGAAGTTGTAGGCCCGCTCGGGCTTCTTCGCTGCCACCGCCGCTTGCGCCGCCGCCACTGCTTCCTTCACTGCACTCCGTCCGTAAGGAGTTCCGACCATACTTCACCTCGCCATTGCCGGTTGGTTCACCGCATTGGGTACTTCACCCTTGTCCCGATAGACCTGCAAGATCCGAATTGTCTCTTCCGCAATCGCTTCCTGCGCCTGCTCGGTCGACGCTCCGATGTGGTGCGTGCCGTAGACCCCCGGCAGCCCCACGATGTCGTCGCTGAAATCGCCCGTCGACGTCGCCGGCTCCTGCCCGAACACATCCAGCCCGGCGCGGATTCCTTTCTCGCTCACCGCCTTCTTCAGCGCCGCGTAGTCCACCACGCCGCCCCGCGACGTATTGATGAAGTACGCCCCCGGCCGCATCGCCGCAAAGAACTTCTCCCCGCACAACCCTTTCGTCTCCGGCGTCAGCGCCACGTGCACGCTCACCGCATCCGCGGACTTCGCCACTTCTTCCGGCGAGCTTCGCCACTCCACTCCCAACTGGTGCGCCTTCTCCGGCGTCAGCGACCGGCTCCACGCCACCACCTTCATCCCGAACGCCTTCGCCCGCGGGATCATCAACTGCCCGACTTGTCCCACCCCCACCAGCCCCAGCGTCCGCCCCGCAATTCCGTTCGCCTTGCTGAATTCCTTCTTGTTCCACTTCTTCTGCCGCAACTCGGCCACGTTGTCCGGGATGCGACGGTCGAGCGCCAGCAGCAGCCCGAAAGCCAGCTCCGCCACCGCCGCCGAATTCTTCCCCGGGCAGTTCGACACAAAGATGCCGCGCTGGGTCGCCGCCGCCACGTCAATCGTGTCGTAGCCCGACCCGGCGCGGATCACCAGCGTCAGCTTGCTCCCCTCCATCATCGCTTCGGTCACTTTCGTCGACCGCACCACCAGCACCTCGGCCCCGCTCTTCTTGACCTCTTCGACCAGCGCCTCCCCTTTCAGCTCGGTGTTGTAGAGGACTTCGAAGCCCCGCTCTTTCATCTGCGCCAGGGCCGAGCCCGGAAACTTGTCCACCACCAGGACCTTCATCAGGGAACCCCTCCTCACAGGGGCTGCTTGCGGCGTAGCGTCTACGACCAGGCTGATTGTAGCTCCCTCCCTCTTCTCCGCAAAGTCTATTCCTGACTCTGGGAGACGTGCGGGAAGCCATCATTGCGGTGGTGGGCGCGTAGGGACTCGAACCCTAGACCTCTACCGTGTCAAGGTAGCGCTCTAACCAACTGAGCTACGCGCCCGTGACCTAGATTCTGAGTCAGGAGGCGTAGTTTCGCAAGTGCCGTTGCCCCTCACCTACTCCAGCACGTGGATGTTCTTCCGCGCGCACATCTCCTTGAGCACCTTCGGCCACACCGACACCGTCACCTCGCCCAGGTGTGCCTTGCGCAGCAGCAGCATCATCGTCCGCGACTGCCCGATGCCCCCGCCGATGCTCAGCGGGATCTCATTCTTCACGATGCCCTGATGGTAGGGATACTGTAGGAAGTGCAGTTGACCCGCCATCTCCAACTGCACTTTGAGCGTCTCGGCGTTGACCCGTATTCCCATCGAGCTCAACTCGTGCCGCCGCCGCGTCACCGGGTTCCACACCAGGATGTCGCCGTTCAGCCCGTGCATCCGCCGGCCATCCTCCGACGTCGTCTCCGTCACCCAGTCGTCGTAGTCCGCCGCCCGCATCTCATGCGGATAACCATCCGCGAGTGGCCACCCGATTCCCAGGATGAAAATCGCCGGATACTTCTGCAGCACCAGCGTCTCCCGCTGCTTGCGCGGCAGGTCGGGATACATCTCCAGGATTTCCTCGGCGTGCAGGAACTTGAGCTTCTCCGGCAGGTTCGGATACTTGTCGGTCTTGAGCTGCGGGAAGAGCGCCTGCGCATACCGCTCCGCGCCCACAATCACTTTCCAGATCTTGCCCACGATTTCCTTCAGAAACTTGAGGTTCCTCTGCTCCGGCGTAATCACCCGCTCCCAATCCCATTGGTCCACGTAGACGCTGTGGTCGTGGTCGAGGAAATAATCCTTGCGCACCGCGCGCATGTCGGTGCACAGCCCCTCGCCCACCGTCAGGCCGAGTTGCTTCAGCGCCATCCGCTTCCACTTCGTCGCCGCCTGCACCACTTGCGCGTCGATCGGGTGCTGGCCGCGGTCGTTCGAGATATGGAACTGGATCGGCGTCCGCGAGCCGTCGCGGTCGAGGAAATCGTTCACGCCGCTTTCCACGTCCACGATCAGCGGCACCGCCACCATCATCAGGTTCAGTTCCTGGCACAGGTGCTCTTCGATGTAGTCCTTCACCGCGAACAGCGCCTTCTGCGTCTCTTTCGGCGTCAGCACCGACCGGTAGTCGTCCGGAAGGATCTTCTCCAGCTCGGCATAGTCCCCGATCCCCGGCCCCGCCAGGTCCGCCCGTTTCTGCGCTTCCGTCTCCGCGCCCGAAGGCGCTTCTTGCAGTGTCTGTCTGCTCATTGAACACTCCTCCCTCTTGCGGATTCTGCTCACCGGACTTGCTGTCGCCCCGCCGGTTGAAAAACCGCCGCACCGCGACAATTTGTTACGCCGCCAGCCGACGGTCTCCACGCCGGGCCCGGGTCCGTTCCTGGCGCCCGTGAGGGTGAGCCTGCGCATCCGGGCGAAGCAACTGCACGCTCCCCCAGCACCGCGAGCACTCCCGCCCTCCGTGGGTCGCCATCCAAAGCTGCTCGGCGCGGTTCAGTTTGCGACCACAACTCGGGCAACGCATTTAGGCCGCCTCCACCCGCTCTGTGGGTGAGCTCTTGTCCAGCCAATCCTCCAGCCAGCACCAGAACCGCTCCTCTTTCATCGGTTCGGCGTCGGCCTTGAATTCGCCGTTGTCTATCAGCTTCACCCAGCGCGGGCCTTCCGGAAGGCCTACCTGCACCACCATTGTCGGGCTGTGTTGCCGCGCCACCAGCAGCCCCAGCAGGCTGAAGAAGCTGCCTCCGGGCAGGATGGCGTCAG
The DNA here is from genome assembly GCA_045402975.1 of Acidobacteriota bacterium. Lineage (GTDB taxonomy): Bacteria > Acidobacteriota > Terriglobia > Acidiferrales > 2-02-FULL-67-57 > JACPRL01. The sequence goes on along the minus strand of JAXIPK010000238.1, from coordinate 2,044 downwards.
CCAGGATCGAGTCGGCCAGCACCAGGTCGTACTCCTTCGTCAGCAGGAACTCAGCCGCCTCGAAGCCGTCCACCGCCTGCTCGGCTCCCGGCAGCAGCCGCTCCAGCTCCTTCCACTCCGCCGAAGGCGTCGCTGTAGCGCTCCGCAACACCAGGATTCGAGCCGTTGTTTTTGGAAATGTCCTCAGCATCTCAGAGTCCCCCCTTAATACTCTGCACGCACCGTGCCATTATCCCCGGGGACTTGGAGCTGTACTTCCGGCGTTTCCAGACCCTTGCAGAACGGGAGGGATTGACTCTAACGGGCGGGCTGCCGTTGCGCGCTAAGGCTCCTTTCAGCGCGTCGAATTACCCCACCACATCTCAAGCCTCGGCGGCGCCCCAAAAACTCTGCTTGCCTTCCCACCGCTTCGTTGTAGACTCCGCGCAATCCGAGGAGGGCTGAGAAATGGCCCTACCCAAGCGCACCGTTCGCGACTTCGCTTTCACCGGTGACCTCTGGAGCATCGTCGACTCCTGGGCAGCGCAGAACGGCTACAGCCAAAAACAAGGCGACGCCGCGCGCCGCCTCTACCAGAAAGGCACCGGCTTCCTCGTCGCTCCCATGATGCTCGAGCTTCGCCACGACGCCGGCCAGGTCCACCTCGAAGCCTGGGCCCGCTTCAACATTTTCACCCGCCTCATGTCGTTCTTCATTCTCCCCGACGAGATGGGCATCGAGTCCGGCGGCTTCCGCGCCGTCGTTCCCCGCAACATCGCCCGCGGCGCCGTCAACAAACTCCTGCCCCAGCTCGGCCAGCCGGAAATCCCCTGACCGCCGCCCCACGCATTTGAGACCAGCTGCCGCATTCTCCTCAAAAGCTTGCCAAACCGCCAAGCAAGTCGGTATGCTAGGGGTCGCCAGCAGGTATTTCTTTCTTCTCCGCACGCTGGAACGAGCCGGCTATTGAAGTCGGGCACGCCGCGCTCGCCGCGGAGCAACAGGGAGTGACCGGGGACTCGTGGCCGCCAACGCCTCGTCCGATGCCGCTCTGACGGCAATCAAAGCCTCGCGCCTGGGGATCAAGTTCGTCCTCTGGATCATGATCCTCGGCTTCGGCGTCATCTTCGCCCTGCAGTTTCCCCACAGCCAGCAATTCGAAGCCATGTGGGTGGTGGTCACGCTGCACGGCTTCGTCGACCCGCTGATGAACGAGGTCAAGCGGCTCTTCGGAATGTTCCCCGGCCTCGACCCCTACCTCAAGTGGCTCCCGCTGGCGCTCGTCGCCGTCACCTGGATTATCAAGTCCACCATCGACACCAACCTGCTTCAGTGGCAGAAGCGCCTGATGAAGGCGCACAAGGCCGCCCAGCCGGCCCCGCTTCCCGCGCCGGTCAACCCGCATGCCGTCATCAGCCCCGTCTCGCCCTACTCCACCAACCCTGGTGTGGCGGCAACCGCGGCCCCCGGCGCCTATGCCGCCCGCGCTCCCCGCCGGTCGTGCGCTTTTCTCGCCCTCGAAATCGTCCAGCCCAACCAGATGCGCTCCGGCCACGACGAGGCCACCATCGCCGCCTCCTTCCAGGCGTACGAAGGCTACGTCCGCGGCCTGCTCGAGGAAAACAACGTCTGGAAAACGGCCTGGACCCCCGACGGCGTCCGTGGCTGCTTTCTGCAGCGCGAGCACGCTGTTCTCGCCGCCCAGCGCATCCTCCGCGGCCTGGAGGAGTTCAACTCCGTCTCCAACCGTCTCTCCAATCCCTTCCGCGTGCGCTGCGGCATTGCCGAAGGGGACGTCGCCATCCCGGAAGATGCGCCGCTCGAGCGCGTGGTCGAGCACGTCATCGACCTCGCCGGCCACCTGCAGAAGATGGCCCGCCCCAACACTCTCTGGATGCCCGCCGAAGTCCACGACAAGCTGGCCGATCGGTCCGGCTACCAGCTCGCCGACCAGACGATGCAGGGGCGCAACATCTACGAGTGGTCGCCGCGCTATTCGCGCCCCGCTTCCGTCACCGAGCAGACCGCCGGCGGGGCCCGCGGCGGCACCGCCGTCAGCCTGGGG
>JAXIPK010000115.1:0-5623 GCA_045402975.1 Acidobacteriota bacterium | reverse complement strand
TCGGTCATGGGCGTGCGGACCATTCCCGGCTCCACCACGTTGACCAGGATGCCGAACCGCGCCGTCTCTCGCGCCGCACTTTTGGCCAAGCCGATGAGGCCGGCCTTACTCGAAGCGTACGCCGTCAGGCCGAACTTGCCGCGCGAGCCGTTGATCGAACCAATCAAGACAACGCGCCCGCTCTTCCCCTGCCGCATCACCGGCACCGCGTGGCGCAGCAGCAGAAACGCGCCGCGCAGGTTGACGTTGTGGACGAGATCCCAGTCGCTGACCGGCAGCTTCCAAAGCACGGCGTCGCGCGTAACCCCGGCGGCGTGGACGACGATATCTATGCGGCCGCGACCCTCGGCGACGCGCCGGATGGCGGCGGCGACGGAAACATCATCGGTGACGTCGCACTTCACCCACTCCAGCTTCCCTTCGGTTGGCCCAGCTACATCCAGCGAGATAGCAAGCGCGCCGGCTTGCTCAAGGGCGCGAATGATGGCGCAGCCGATGCCGCCCGATCCACCGGTGACCACCGCGACCTGGCCGCTCAGCTCGCCGTTCTTCATGCCGCGCTCTCCGTTCGCCGGGCCAGCACGCGGTGCCGATAGCCGCCCCACAGCGCTGCCCCCAGCGCCCCGGCGTAGATTGACCACGGATGTGTGTGAATCGTCAGGTTCAGCCCTTCCTCCCGCACTTTCTCGCGCAGCGCTTCGACCAGTCCGACATCCGCCGCCAGCCCGCCGGTGATGGCCGCGTCGCCCTCGGCCTCGATCGAGCGCAGCAGCTTCAGGTAGCGCCCGGCCATCGAAAGATGGATTCCCTTCAGAATGTCGGGCGTGGCGATGCCGCGGCTGACCATGTTGATGACGTCGGTCTCCGCCAACACGGCGCAGATGCTGCTCACCAGCTCCGGGCGGCGGGCCTGGCAAGAAAGCGTTCCCACCTCTTCCAGAGCAACGCCGAGATAACGGGCCACATTCTCGAGGAACTGGCCGGAGCCGGAAGCGCACTGGCTGGTCATTCGGTTGGCGCGCACGCGGCTGCGGTCGTCGATGCGCAGAGCGCGGGCGTGCAAAGCGCCGACGTCGAGCACGGCCCGCACTTGGGGAAGAAGGAAGATGGCTCCGCGGGCGTGCGTGGTCATGCCGTAGAAGTGTCCGCGCCGGAAGTCCACCAGCTCACCGTCGCCGGTGCTGGCCACATAGGCGACGTCGCTGCGCTCCAAGCCGGCTTCGCGCAAGGCTGCCTCGTAGCCCTCTTGAATCACTTGGCGCAGGTCGCGCCGGCGGATTCTATCAATGCGCAGGCCCAGCACCTCCGCGCTGCCGCTGTCCTCCGTACGGACCAGAGCAATCTTGACCGCGCTCGTGCCGACGTCCACGCCGGCCGCAATCAGCGCCTCTCCGGTAACGGACTTTGCGCTAGCCATGCCCGTTTCCCTCCTGCGCGCCCCGCAGCGCAAACAGGGCAGCGCCGAGCGCGCCGGTGTAGATCGAATCAGCCGAGATGTTCAGCGTGCGCGCACCGTAGTTCTCCTGGATGAGCTCCCGCAGCGCGTCCACCGCCGCCGGGTTGCGGGCCACGCCGCCGGTAAAAGTGAATTCTTCCGCCACACCGCCCGAGCGCGCCAGCAGCGACATTGCCCGCAGGATGATGGCGCGGTGCAGCCCGGCGAGAATGTCTTCCCGCTTCTGGCCCAGCGAGAGCCGCTCGCGAAGTTCAGCACCGGCAAATACCGTGCAGGTACTGTTGATCTTGACCCGGCAGCCGCTTTGCTGCGCCAGCGGTCCCAACTCGTGCAGCCCCAGGTTCATTTCGTCGGCGATGTAACCCAGGTAGCGCCCGCAGCCGGCCGCGCAGCGGTCGTTCATCTGAAAGCTAGTGACGATGCCGCGGGAATCCACCTGAATCGCCTTGGTGTCCTGCCCGCCGATATCGAGCACGGTGCGCGTGCCCGGGAACAGGGCATGGGCGCCCAGGCCGTGGCAGAGGATTTCGCTGCGAATCTGCTCCTTGGGAAAGGGCAAGCGCTGGCGGCCGTAGCCGGTGCCGACGGTCGCCGCCTCCTCGAGCTCGGTGGAGCAGGCTCTCTCCACCGCCGCGCGCAGCCGCGGCGCATTCTCTCGCACCACCGGGTGCGCCTGAGTCAACGTCCGCTCCAAAGCCGCGCCGATGTGGCGCTCGAACCCCGCTTCTTCGCAGGCGTTCTCCACTTGCAAGATGGCGGCGTCGAACAACCCGCAAAGAGTTTCGAACGTAACTCCCTTGGGGTCGCTCTGCTTTTGCGCCAGGCTCATGTACTCGGCGGCGGCTAGGTCGCGGAAGAAATCGCTCTTGCGGACGGCCAGTTCGCTGTAGAGCTCAGGAACCCGCTCCCGCATGGCGTCGACGATGGTGTCCACACGCCGGCGCAGCTCGGCTCGCTGGCTCTGGTGGCGGGGAGCCTCGGCGGTTTGTTGGAGCGCGGCGCGCAGGCGCTCGAGCTGGTCCAGATGTTGCTGGAGACGGAAGGCGCGTCCCAGCGCCGGCAGGAAAGTCTTCCCCGCTCCCGCCAGCGTCGCGTCCTGCTCCAGCGCGTTGTGGGTCAGCGTGAAGCGGGCGTGGACGAACGCCTCTTCGCGGGCGATACGGCAGGCCACGTCGTAGTTGCTGCGGCTGTTGGTGATGCCGCGGCCGATCACCGCGCCATCCTCGGCCAGGATGAGCGCTTTGGTCGTGGTCGAGCCGAGGTCGATGCCGACGTGGACTTTCATAGGCTCATACGCGCGCTGCGGCGCGCTTCTGCTCCAGCATCTGCAGATAGCTCTCGATCCGGTTCTTGATGTTGGCGCTGGAAAAGTAGCGCGGATCCACCAGGTCGCTTTCAATGAAGCCGCCCGGGACGCCGGTGCGCTCCTCGAGCTGCCGCAGCATCAGCAGCTGGCCCACGCTGAAGGAATTGCAGCTCTTGACGCTGTTGATGAGAAAACCGTCGGCGTGATAGTCGCGGATGTAGGTTTCGAGCAGGCCCACGCGCGTGGGCAAACCCAGGTTGGTGTAGCAGCCCTGGCAGTATTCGGCCAGCGTTTCCAGCGGACGACTCGGGTCGTGCCGAAAGCCGCGGTCATAGAGGCCGCCCACTTTGGTATAGCTGCTGGCCACCACCACCGCGCCTTCTTCGTAGAACATCTTCCAGAACTCGCGGAAGCTGGTCCAGTTCGGCGGCCCTTCGACCACCAGCCGGTAGCGTTCTTCCATCACGCCGTCCGGAGTGACCGGCCCGGCCTTCTGCCGCAGGCGCTCGGCCACTTCGCGGCGCAGCGTCTGGTAATACTCCACGCCCTCCGGCATGCCGCGGAAGGCGCTGAACATCGGCCCGATGTAGAACACGCCTCCGAAGTAGGCGTCGATAGGCGAGGGCTTGTGCTTGGCGCTCTCCAGCACCCACACCAAGTCGTCTTCCGCCTGGGCCGAGAGCTTCAGGTGCTCTTGCAGTCGCTCCTCGTCGTAGCGGCGGCCGCTGATCTGTTCAAGCTTAGGAATGACTTCGGACTTCAGCTGTTGCACGACGTAGTCGCGGTGGTGCGGATGAATCTGCCCGTCGGCCTGATAGGGCACCTGCAGCATGGCCACCGGACAGTCGTACTCCTGCCGCAGCAGCTCGAACCACTTCATGAACGTGAAGCAGCCGGTGTAGGAGAGCAGCAGCAAGTCGGGCTTGGGCATCTTCTTGCCTGTCGGCCCGATGTTGCCTTTCTTCAACATCCCGAGGTCGCACTTGACGTACGTGCAGACGTCTTCGCTGTGCCCGTTTTTTTCCGCCTCCTGGATGTAGCCCGCCGAGAGCTTGCGCATGCCCGACTGCAGGGCGTTGATCTCGGGCAGCACCGGCAGCACGTCGAAGGAGCGCAGCAGCTCAGTCAAGTTGCCGGGGACGAAGGTGTAGACCACCTTGCGGCCCTCGTCGTGGGCGCGCTCCAGGGCATCGTAGTGCCCGGCGATGAGCTGCTTCTGCAGCAGCATGCTCGGCTCTTTCTGGATGTCGGGCTTGCCGTCACTCTTGTCGCTTGCCGCGCTCATGCTTCGCTCCAGAGACGGATGGAATCCGAGAAGGTGCCCGCCTGCTCGCGGATGACGCCGAACTGGCCGGTGTCTTCCGAATACTTGAACTCGGTGTGCGGGATGTGTTCGCGCTCCAGCGCCGCCACCAGCATCGGTTGCTCGAGCAGCGCCGGATCGCAGAAGCTGGGCGCGGCGAAGATAACGCCCTCGGCCTGATTCCGCCGCACCGACTCCAGCAGCCAGCCGCCGCGCTTGCCTGATGGCTCGTAGCGCGACGCCGTGGGCGCGCTGAGGCGGAGGAACGCCGTGACCAGGTTTTCGAGCGGGTCGCCCTCGGTCGGGATGTCGTCCAGAATCCAGCGCAGGCCGAGCAGCAGGTCGTCGTCCACCACCCAGCAGCCGGCGCGCTCGAGAGTCAGAAGCATCCCCAGCGGAGGCTGCTCGCAGAACAGTCCCACCAGCACCACACGGCTGCGGTCTTGCTCGCGCCGGTCTTCTTCAAGCGGCGCCGCCGCCAGATAGTCGCGCAGCAGGGCGGTGTGTTCCTCCGGCGGCAGCAGGTTGCCGGCGCGCAGCATTAGGTGCATCTCCGAAGTCGGGTAGACCCAGGGACGAGAGCTGCGCGCGCGGTAGAGCTCGCGGATGGTGCGGCGATTTTCGTTGTAGACCGCGAGGCTGCGGCGCAGCGCGTCGTCAGTGATTTGGCGCCCGCCCAGGCGCTCCAGGTCGCTGCGCAGTTGCTCGAGCTCCCGACGCCAATACGCGCCGCCCACCTGCGGGTCGTAGTTCTGCGGCACGTCCACGTAGCGCACGTAGCGGTCGGGAAACAGCATCGTCCACATTCCGGAAAGATTGCGAATGACGTCGCAGATGGAGGGGAACAACATGCCGTCCAGCGCGTCCAGCCGCCCGCTGAGAGCCAGCTCGATGGTGCTGCGAGGGATGTGGCAGATGTAGCTTTGGAAATAAGCGTCGCCGCGGATAATCTCCAGGCGGTCGCCGCCGCCGACAATCCCCACCGGCAGCATCCCGGCGGCGTGGATGAGTTCCCGCGGCACGTAGATGGGCATGTGGCCGATGGCTTTTCCGCCCGTGGCCTGCTTCCAGGAGTGCACGGCGTCGAGGCTCAGGTCGTCGTAGAGCTGCTGAGCCCGCTGGACGAGCTGTTCGAGTCGCTGGTTCACGCGGCGCTCACTTGTGAGAGTCCTTCACCCAGGGAGCAATCTCGCGAATCAACTCTTCGCTCCACTGCGTTCCTTCGGCCAGGCGGCGGCGCAGCCGGACGAAGTCGACCTCCCGCTGCTGTTTGTTGCCGTAGTGAAAAGCGCGGAAGCCGGCATTCGCCTCCGTCATCATGTTCAAGGAGAGCCAGGCGCGGTTGCCCTCGCGGTTGCGGTCCCAGTGGGCGAGCTTGTGCTTGCGCAGGCTCTCGACGGTCTTGATGAGGCACTCCGGCATGGTGTAGAGGAGCTTGGAGCAGAGCTGCTCGACCGCATCATCGAGCAGCGTCAGGTCGACAGTACCTTTGCCCAGGATTTTCTTTCCCTCCTCGCGGGCGCTGCCGACCTTCCACTCGCCCAGCACCACGCGGCCG